>NZ_JAGKSG010000021.1:0-87870 GCF_018119385.1 Massilia sp. AB1
TCCCCAAGCCCCGGCCGGGCTTGCATCCGAACCGCAGTCCAACACCGCGCCCGCAGCCGGGGCCCCGGAGGTCGACGATGCTTCCGATCCGCACGAGGTGGCGGGTGCACCCCAGGACGCGCCCGCGCTGCCAAGGAATGAATCCGAGCTGGCGATGGTACGGGTCCGCGCGGCCCAGATCGACGCCATCCGCACCGAGGCCGAAGCGCTGCTGGCCTCGGAGCTCGCCCTGATGCACCAGGCCGGCGAATTGCGCCAGCTCGCGCGCGAACTGGGCGCCGCCTCGGAAGCACAGCTGCGCTGCGAGCGCCTGGCCCAGACCCTGAGCGCCAGCTGCGCGGGGCTGGCGATCACGCGCAAGCGCCTGATGGGGGCGGTGCTGGAAACGGCCCTGGAACCCTTCGGCAGCGCCCTCGGCGAACTGCCTTCGCTGGTGCGCAAGCTGGCGCGCAGCCGGGAGCGTGAAGTCGTGTTCGAGACCGGCGGCGCCGCGATCCAGGTCGACCGGCGCGTGCTGGCCGTGCTGCGCGAGGTACTGATCCATCTGGTCACCAACGCCGTCGACCACGGCATCGAGGCGCCGGAGCAGCGGCGCGCCGCCGGCAAGCGCGCGGCGGGCCTGGTGCGGGTGGCCGCCAGCCAGCCGGACGCGCGCCATGTGCTGGTGCGGGTCGAGGACGACGGCGCCGGCATGGACACGGGCGGCCTGGTGCGGGCCGCCGCGCGCGCCGGGCTGGCCGAGGACGTGCAGCAGCTCGACGAGGCGGCGCGCCTGGCCCTGGCGCTGCGCGCGGGGGTATCGACCCGGATCGAGGTGACGCCGGTGTCGGGACGGGGCGTCGGGCTGGCGGTGGTGGCCGACAAGGTGGCGGCGCTGGGCGGCACCGTGACCATCGAGAGCCGCCCCGGCCTGGGCTGCGCCTTCGAGCTGCTGCTGCCGGTCAGCCTGGCCAGCCTGCGCGCCCTGGTGGTGGAGGTGGCCGGGCGCCGCTTCGCCGCGCCGCTGGACGCGCTGGACGCGGTGCGCGCGGTCCCGGCCGGCGCCGTCAAGACGGTGGAGGGGCGCGAGACCCTGGCGGTGGACGGCCGCGTGCTGCCCCTTGTGCGCCTGGGGAGCCTGTGCGGCGCGCCGCAGCCCGAGACCGCCAGGGCGGCCGGCGTGGCCTTGCTGGCCGGCGCGCGCTACGGCCGCTTCGCGCTGCTGGTGGACGCGATCCTGTCGGAACAGGACGTGCTGCCGCGCGCCCTCGGCCCGCTGCTGCAGCGGGTGCGCTGCTTCAGCGGCGCCACCCAGCTCGGCGACGGCAGCCTGGTCCCGGTGCTCGCGCTGGACGATGTGGCGGCACTGGCCCAGGGCGCGCCCGCGCCAGCCGGGGCGGCGCAGGAAGAAGGTGGACAGGACGGGGCGGGGCCGGGCCGGCGGCACGTGCTGGTGGCCGAGGACTCGATTACGTCGCGCCTGCTGCTCAAGCACATTCTGGAGGACGCCGGCTACCGGGTCGACGAAGCCGCCGACGGCCTGGAGGCCCTGTCGCGCTTGCGCCAGGGAAGCTACGACGCCGTGGTGTCCGATGTCGAGATGCCGCACCTGGACGGCCTCGGCCTGACCGCCAGCATCCGCCAGGATCCGCGCACCGCGGACCTGCCGGTGATCCTGGTGACCTCGCTCCAGACCCCGGCCGAACGCGAACGCGGGCTGCACGCCGGCGCCGACGCCTATCTCACCAAGGGCAGCTTCGACCAGGACCAGCTGCTCGCCCTGCTGGCGAGGATGACATGAACGAACTGCGGAACGAACTGCGGAACGCACTGCGGAGGAGCAACCCATGATTCGTGTCCTGGTGGTCGACGATTCGCCTTCGGTGCGCGAGCTGCTGAACTACATCCTGGGCGGCGATCCCGCGCTCGAGGTGGTCGGCTGCGCCGCCGACGGCGAGGAGGGCGTGGCGATGGCGATGCGGCTGCGCCCGGACGTGATCACCATGGACCTGCACATGCCGAACATGGACGGCTACGAAGCCACGCGCCGGATCATGGAGTCCTGCCCGGCGCCGGTGGTGGTGGTCAGCGGCAGCGAGAACCCGGAAGAAGTCGGCGCCAGCTTCCGCGCCATCGAGGCCGGCGCCCTGGTGCTGGTGCGCCGTCCCTATGGCCTGGCCCATCCCGAGCACGCGGCCAGCGCCCGGGCGCTGCTGCGCACGGTGAAGTCGATGGCCGAGGTGCGGGTGGTGCGGCGCTGGAACGGCGGCCGGCCGGCGCGCCAGCCCGCCAGGAAGCCTTCCCAGCCGGGCTACCGGCTGGCGGTGATGGGCGCCTCGACCGGCGGACCGGCGGTGCTGCGCGACATCCTGGCCCAGCTGGGCGCGCGGTTTCCGCTGCCCGTGGTGATCGTGCAGCACATGGCGGCCGGCTTTACGGCGGGCCTGGCCGAATGGCTGGGCGCCGCCAGCGGCTTCCCGGTGCGCATTCCCCTGCACGACGAAGCCTTCGCGTCCGGCACGGCCTACCTGGCGCCCGACGGCTACCACCTGGGGGTGTCGCCGACGCTGCGCGCCCAGCTGTCGCTGGCGGCGCCGGAACACGGAATGCGTCCGGCGGTCTCCTGCCTGTTCCGCTCGATCGTCCCCGCGCTGCGGCCGGCCAGCATCGCGGTGCTGCTGACCGGGATGGGCAAGGACGGGGCCGTGGAACTGAAACAGCTGCGCGAGGACGGCGCGGTGACCATCGTCCAGAACCGCGACAGCAGCGCGGTGTACGGCATGCCGGGCGAGGCGGTGCGGCTGGACGCCGCCACCCTGGTGCTCGATCCGGTCCGGATCGGCAAGGCGATCCATGCGATCGCCCACAACCCGGGCAGCGGCCTGTCCGTCCTGGGATTTTGACAATGAAACTAGCGCATAGCGAAATGCACGAGCGAGCCATGAACAATAACGACTACAGGCCGATCCCGGCCCGGCTGGTGGAGATCCTGATCGTCGAGGACAGCACGACCCAGGCCGAGCACCTGGCCCATCTGCTCACGAGCGAGGGCGGCTACCAGGTCAGGGTGGCCGGCAACGGCGCGGAAGGCCTGGCCGCGGCCCGCCTGCGCGCCCCGACCATGATCGTGAGCGACATCCAGATGCCGGAGATGGACGGCTTCACCCTGTGCCGCGAGATCAAGCAGGACCCGCGCCTGCAGGACATCCCCGTCATCCTGCTGACTTCGCTCACCAGCCTGTACGACGTGATCCGCGGTCTGGACAGCGGCGCCGACAACTTCATCCGCAAGCCCTTCGACGCCCGCTACCTGCTGAGCCGCATCCGCTTCATCCTCGCCAACCGCGCCCTGCGCAGCAACGAGCGGGTCCAGCTCGGGATGCAGATCAACCTGGGCGGGCAGACCCATTTCATCACCGCCGAACGCCAGCAGATCTTCGACCTCCTGATCTCGACCTACGAGGAAGCGATCCAGATGACGGAGGAGCTCAAGCAGCAGCAGCAGCGCATCGCGCGCTCCTACCAGTCGCTGGAAGGCCTGTACAAGATCGCCGAGGCGCTCAACCCGGCGCTCACCGAAGGCGCGGTGGCCGCCAGCGCGCTCGAGCGGGCCCTCGATTTCCCCGGCGTGGCGGGCGGCTGCCTGGCCCTGCTGGACGACGGCGTGCTGCGCGTCGCCGCGGTCAGCGACGACGACGCGCCGATGCGGGTCGGAGCGGCGCTCGACTGCGGCTGCGCGCGCATGCTGCTGTCGGGCGCGCTGCGCGGACCGGAACTGCGCCACGAATGCGAAGCCATGGGCGGCATGCACGCCTGCGTGCCCCTGAGCGCGGGCGGGCGCCAGCTCGGCCTGCTGCACCTGGCGACGACTCCCGAAGCGTTGAGCGCCGAGGACATGCAGGTGCTGGGCACGGTCGGCAACCAGATCGCGATCGCGATGGAACGCGCCCACCTGTACGCCAACTCGGAAGCGCTGGTGCGCGAGCGCACCGAGGCCCTGCAGAGCGAACGCAACCTGCTGTCCACCGTGATGGACACCACCGGCGCCCTGGTGGTGCTGTGCGCGCCGGACGGCGGCATCAGCCTGATCAACCGTTCCTGCGAAGAGACCTTCGGGCTGAAGCCGGGCGAGGCGCTCGGCCAGCCTGTGTGGGATGTGTTTGCCCTGCGCGGCGAGAGCAATGCTGTGCGGCGGTTCTGGCACGACCTGCCGCTGGAAGAGATGCCGCGCCAGATCCAGGGCGACTGGCTGACCCGCGGCGGCCAGGTGCGTTCGGTGATCTGGTCCAACGCCCTGATCCGCAACGCCGCCGGCGAAATCGAAGGGGTGCTCAGCACCGGCATGGACGTTACCGAATTGCGCGGCGTGGAAGACCGCCTGCGCTACCTGAGCAACTACGATTCCCTGACCGGGCTGCCGAACCGTGCGCTGCTGGGCGACCGCATGGCGCAGCTGCAGGAGGCCGCCAGGGCCGGGCAGGAGCTGATGGGCTTCCTGGTGATCGGCCTGGACCGCCTTGCCCTGGTGCGCCAGACCCTGGGGGACCGGGTCGAGCGCGCGCTGCTGGCGGACGCGGCGCGGCGCCTTTCCTCGCTGTCGGCCGGCGACACCGTGGCGCGCTACGCGGAAGGCACCTTCGCGATGGCGGCGCGGCGCGCCTCGGTCGACGAGCTCGCGGTGCTGGCGCGCCAGGTCATCGAGTGCCTGGGGCGGCCGTTCTCGTGGGAAGGCGAGGAGCTGCACCTCGATCCGCGCATCGGCATCGCGGTCTGCCCGAACGACGGCGACACCTACGAAACCCTGGCGCAAGGCGCCGAGAACGCGCTCGGCCGGGTCGATGCCGGGGGCGAGCGCTACACCTTCTTCCGGCCCGAATTCAACGAGGGCGCGGACGCCCGCTTCCGGCTCGAGAACGCGCTGCGGCGCGCCATCGAGCGCGAGGAATTCCTGCTCCACTACCAGCCGCAGGTGGACCTCAAGAGCGGCGCCATCATCGGGGTCGAGGCCCTGGTGCGCTGGCGCCACCCGGAGCGCGGCATGGTCTCGCCGGCCGTGTTCATCGACCTGGCCGAAGAAACCGGCCTGATCCTGCCGCTGGGCGAATGGGTGCTGCGCCGCGCCTGCCAGCAGTGCCGTGCCTGGCAGGATGCCGGCCTGGATGTGGTGCCGGTCTCGGTCAACCTGTCGGCGCGCCAGTTCTCCGAGCATATCCCGGCCACGGTCAAGCGGATTCTCGAGGAAACCGGGCTGGAGCCGCGCTTGCTGGAACTGGAGCTGACCGAAAGCGCCTCGATGAAGGACCCGCAGAAGTCCTTCGGCATCCTGCGCCAGCTCAAGGACATGGGCGTGCGCCTGGCGATCGACGACTTCGGCACCGGCTACTCCAACCTGAATTACCTGAAACGTTTCCCGGTCGACAAGCTGAAGCTCGACCAGTCCTTCGTGCGCGACATCGTGTCCGATCCGGACGACCTGTCGATCTCGCGCGCCGTCATCGCCATGGGCCATGGCCTGCGCCTGACGGTGATCGCGGAAGGGGTGGAAAGCCAGGGCCAGCTTTCTTTGCTTGCCGACAACGGCTGCGACGAGATGCAAGGCTATCTGTTCAGCCGCCCGGTGCCCGCCGAAGCCTGCGAAGCGCTGCTGCGCGACCGGGCCTCGCTCGAACTGGGCTTCCTGGAGCGGGCGCCGTATGCCCGCACCCTGCTGTACGTGGATAGCGAAGCCAACCTGCAGGCGGCGGTGCGGCGCGCGCTGCGCCACAAGGGCTATGTGGTACTGTCGGCTCCGAATGCGGCGGACGCCTTCGAGATCCTGGCCACCACCGAGGTCGGGGTCATCCTGTGCGACCAGCGCATGGGCGGCATGGACGGCCCGGCCTTCCTGTCGCGCGTACGCCATATGTACCCGGAGGTCACGCGCGTGGTATTGTCGGGCTACACCGACTTGCAATCGGTGACGGACGCGGTCAACCATGGCGCCATCTTCAAGTTCCTGACCAAGCCCTGGGACGAAGAGGAACTCGACGAGGCGCTGCGCGAGGCCTTCGCCGAGCACGAACGTAAACGGGCGGCGCGCGGCGCCGGACAACCATGAACAGTCGCACCTGGCGCCGGATCGCTCCGGCGCCGACCTTCCTGGCCCTGCTGGCCGGCCTGCTCCTGACCGGCCTGCTGTATTCCGCGGTGCATGCCTACGAAGAGGAGAACCAGCGCGCGGCCTTCGAGCGCGGCGCGCTCGAGCGCGTCGGCGCCCTGCGCGCGGAGCTCGACAGCGCGGTCGACGTGCTGGGTACGGTCACCCGGGTGTTCACCACCATGCAGCCGGTGACCCGCCGCCAGTTCGACGCCTTCACCGCCCCGATGCTCGTGCGCCATCCGCAGATCGAATTGATCGGCTGGCAGCTGGTGGTGCCGGACGCCGAACGCGCCGCGTTCGAGGCGGCGCGGCGCCAGGAGTTCCCCGGCTTCCGCCTGAGCGAGATCGGCGCCGACGGCCAGGCGCCCGCTGCGCACCGGCCCTTCTACCAGGTGGTCGAGTACCTGGCGCCGCAGCGCGGCAACGAGCAGGCGCTCGGCCTGGACGCCGCCACCCGGCCCGAGATCGCCGATGCGGCGCGGCGCGCCTGCGCCAGCGGCGAGGCCGCCATGACGCGCCAGTTCCGGCTCCTGATGGGCGGCGCCCAGCAGAGCGGCTTCGTGCTCCTGATGCCGGTGTACCAGGAAGGCACGGCGCTGCTGTCCGGCGCCGGCCCGTGCGGGCAGGTGCTGGGCTACACCACGGTCGGCTTCACTTCGCTGGCCCTCAAGCGCCGGGTGCTGGACGTCCCGGCCGGACAGCCGCGCGCGGCAGGCGCGATCCGCCTGTACGCGGCCGGGCGCGCGGACCCCAACGAACTGGTGTTCGTGCACGAAGGCCAGGCGCCGTCCATGACGGCCTCGCTGCTGGACGGCGAGCAGGCGCCGCCGCTGGCGCGCACCCTGACCGTCGCCGGCCAGCCCTGGCACATGGTGATCAGCCCGCCGCCGCCCGCGCTGCTGCGCGACCACCTGGGCTCCTTGCTGGTGCTGGCCGGCGGCCTGCTGGCCAGCCTCGGCGCGGCCGCCTATGCCAACATGCTGTCCCAGCGCAACCACAGCGTGCGCGCCATGGTGGACCAGCGCACGGCCGAGCTGACCGAAGCCAATGCCAGCCTGCGGCTGCGCCAGCAGGCCATCGACGCCTGCGTCGACAGCATCATCATCGCGCGCGCCGAGGACCCCGACTTTCCGATCGAGTACGTGAACCCCGCGTTCGAACGCCTCAACGGCTACCGCGCCGAGGAAGTGATCGGGCGCAGCGGCGCGCTGCTGTGGGCGCAGGAACCCAGGCAGCGCGGCGTGCGCGAAGGCGCGGCCCTGGCGCGCGAGCGGCGCGGCGGCAAGGTCCTGGTCCGGACCTATCGCAAGGACGGCACCCAGCTGTGGTGCGAACTGGTGGTCTCGCCCTGCACCGGAGCGGACGGCAAGGTGGAGCATTTCGTCATCGTCCAGCACGACGTCACCGAGAAGCGGCGCTTCGAGGGCGAGCTGGAGTACCAGGCCACCCACGACACGCTGACCGGTCTGCCCAACCGCAAGCTGCTGCGCCGCCGCCTGGAGGAGGAGATCGCGGTCGCGGCGCGCGGCCGCCAGGCGGTGTCGCTGCTGTTCATCGACATCGACCGCTTCAAGCCCCTCAACGACAGCATCGGGCACAAGGCGGCCAACAGCTATCTGTGCGCGGTCGCCGACCGCCTGCGCGACACCGTGCGCGAGGGCGACACGGTGGCCTGCCTGGGCGGCGACGAGTTCGTCCTGCTCCTGCCCGAACGCACCGGCCTGCCGCTGGGCGGCCCTGCGCTGGAACGCATCATGAAGACCATCGCCCAGCCGGTGAGGGTGGACGGGCAGGAGCTGGAAGTGTCTTGCTGCATCGGCATCGCCCGTTACCCGGCCGACGGCAACGATCCCGATGTCCTGATCGACTGCGCCGACCGCGCCGCCCATGCCGCCAAGCGCCGCGGTCCGGGCAACTTCCAGTTCTTCCAGGCGGCCATGAACGACGCCGCCCACCAGCGCCTGGAACTCGAGCGCGCCCTGCGCGGCGCCCGCGAGCGCGGCGAGTTCGACCTGCTGTACCAGCCGTGGGCCGACATGGCCAGCGGCCGCGTCACCGGGGTGCAGGCCAAGCTGCGCTGGCGCCACCCGGAGCTGGGCCTCGTCGCCCCGGAAGCCTTTCAGCCGATCGCCGAGGAGAGCGGGGCCAGCATCGCCCTGGGCGCCTGGGCCCTGGCACAGGCGGCCGCTCAGGTGCGCGCCTGGCAGGATGCCGGCCATGGCGAGTTGGTGCTGGCCCTGGGCGTGGGCATGCGCCAGGTGAGGGATTCGGGCCTGCTGGCCATGGTGGACGAGGTGCTGGCCGACACGGGCTTGCCGGCGCGCTGCCTGCGCCTGGAACTGGCCGAGAGCGTGCTGGCCGGCGATGCTGCACAGACCCAGCCGGTGCTCGACAGCCTGCGCGCCCTCGGAGTGCGGCTGGCGGTCGACCGCTTCGGCAACGGCCACACCACCCTGGCCGACCTGCGCCGCCATCCGATCGACGTGATCCAGATCGACCGCTCGCTGGTGCAGGACGTGGACGTGAGCTTCGCGGCCGAGGCGATTCCGGACGCTATCATTTCGATGGCGCACAGCCTGGGCATCCGCGTGCTGGCCGAAGGCGTCGACAGCGCCGCCCAGGCCGAAGTCCTGGCGCGCAATATGTGCGACGAGGTGAGCGGGGCGCTGCTGTCGGAGCCGCTCGGGTCCGAGGCGGCCGGCGCGCTGCTGGCCGCCGGGACCGCCCTCCCCAGGAATGTGCTGCGCCTGCACAAGCGCGAGCGCACCCTGCTGCTGGTGGACGACGAGCCGAACATCCTGACCGCCCTGAAGCGCCAGATGCGCGGGACCGGCTGCCGCATCCTGACCGCGCCCAGCGGGCAGGAGGGCCTGGCCCTGCTGGAGCGCGAGGAGGTGGACGTGATCGTCTCGGACCAGCGCATGCCGGGCATGACCGGGGTGGAATTCCTGCGCGTGGTGAAGCAGTCGCACCCGGACACGGTGCGCATCGTATTGTCCGGCTTTACCGAGCTGCAATCCGTGACCGACGCCGTGAACGAGGGCGCGATCTACAAGTTCCTGACCAAGCCCTGGGACGACACCCAGCTGCGCGGCCATATCGAGGAAGCCTTCCGCCACAAGGAAATGGTCGACGAGAACCGCCGCCTGGGCCTGGAATTGCGTAGCGCCAACCTGGAGCTGGCCGGGGCCAACCGCCAGCTCGAGGACTTGCTGCAGCAGCAGCGCGAGCAGATCCGGCGTGACGGCATTTCGCTCGACATCGTGCGCGAGGCCTTGCAGCGGGTGCCGCTGGCGATCCTGGCGCTGGACGAGGAGCAGCAGATCGCCTATGCGAACGCGAGCGCGCGCCAGATGCTTGGCGGTGGCGATACCCTATTGGGAAGCGACGCGGCGGAGGTGATCCCGGACGTGCTGGCCGAGCTGGAAGGCCGCGGCGAGGGCGCGCCCGCGGCGCCCATGGCGTTCAGGCGCGGCGAACGCGCCTTTGCCGTCGAGGTGCACAGCATGGGACGGGGCACCCGTTCGCGCGGCACCTTGCTCACATTTACACCGCTAGCCGCAGGGGGAGTGCGTTGAGTAGCTCATCGAAGGACATACGGCTGGACGAGGCGCAGGCGGGCATGGAGCTGGCGCGCGACCTGGTCGACCGCCAGGGCACCGTGTTGTTGCAGCGAGGCAGCATCCTGAGCGCGAGCATGCTGGCGGCGCTGGAACGGCGCGGGGTCCAGCGCCTGCGGGTGCTGGTGGATGCGGACGAGGGCGGCCCCGGCCTGGAGGCGGAGCGCGCGCGCCTGGAAGCGCGCCTGACCCACCTGTTCCGCCACCAGCAGGGCGCGCCGGCCGGCGAGCTGCGCGAACGCCTGCTGGCCTACCGCCTGGAGGCGCTATGAGCGATGCGATGGGCAATTATCAGCTGAGTCTGGAACAGGCGGTCGCGCGCCTGAAGGACTTGCCGGCCTTGCCGCTGGTGGTCAGCGAACTGCTGGCCAGTTTCGACGATCCCGACGTCGAGCTGGGCCAGCTGGCCGACAAGATCGCGCACGACCAGGCGCTGGCGGCCAAGACCCTGCGCCTGGCGAATTCTTCTTTCTATGGATTGCAGTCCAGGGTGCGCACCATCGGCCAGGCGATCCAGGTGCTCGGCTTCGACAGCGTGCGCGCGCTGGTGGTGGGCGCCGGCGTGATCGGGGGCTTCGAGGCGGGGCGCGAGAAGGGCTTCGACTACGACGGTTTCTGGCGCCACGCCATCGGCACCGCCCTGTGCGCGCGGGCGCTGGCGCGCCATGCCCGCACCAACCCGGAGCTAGGCTTTGTCGCGGGCCTGCTGCACGACCTCGGGCGCCTGGTGCTGGTGACGCGCTTTCCCGAGCATTACGCCGAAGTGCTGGCGCGGCGCGCCCTGCGCGACTGCGAGCTGCTGCTGGCCGAGCGCGAGGTGCTGGGCATCGACCACGCCCAGGTGGGGCGCGCCCTGGGCCAGCACTGGAAGATCCCGGAGCCGATCTGCCGCGCGATCGCCAACCACCACCAGCCGATGCACCAGGACGAAGGCGAGCTTCCGGCGGTGGTCCACGTGGCCAACGTGATCGCCCACGGCCTCGACCTGGCCGACCAGGAAGACGACCAGGTGCCCGTGCTGGTGCAGGGCGCCTGGGACAGCCTGCGCCTGGACGACGCGGCGCTGCGTGCGGTGTTCGCGGAAACCGAGGCCCAATTCGAAGAAACCTGCCAGGTCCTGGCCGCACGGCCGGGCAAGGAGTGAAGGCTTGATCAACATGGAAGCGAAGCAGCAGCAGAGCAGGCAGGCCGGCGCCGACGACGCCCTGGCCGGCAATCCCACCGCCCAGCTGGAACAGGCGATGCAGCGCCTGGAAGACGATATCCGCAGGCGCGAGGCGGCCGAGGCCGAGCTGGTGCGCCGCAACGCGGAACTCACCGAAGTCAACGCGCGCCTGTCGATGGCCCAGGAACAGCTGGTCCAGTCCGAGAAGCTGGCCTCGATCGGCCAGCTGGCGGCCGGGGTGGCGCACGAGATCAACAACCCGATCGGCTACGTGTTTTCGAACTTCGAGACGCTCGGCGGCTACATCGGGCGCATGCTCGAGATGTTCAAGGCCTACGAAGAGGCGGAGGCCAGCATCGCCGCGCCGGAGGTGCTGGAGCGCCTGCGCGCGATGCGCGCCGGGATCGACCTCGACTACCTGATCGAGGACATCCCGGTCCTGATGTCGGAATCGCGCGAGGGCATCACCCGGGTGCGCAAGATCGTGCAGGACCTGAAGGATTTCTCGCGCGTGGACGCGAACCAGGAATGGCAGTGGGCCAACCTGCACGCCGGCCTGGACTCGACCCTGAACATCGTCAGCAACGAGGTCAAGTACAAGGCCGAGGTGGTGCGCGAGTACGGCGACATTCCCGACATCGAATGCCTGCCGTCCCAGCTCAACCAGGTGTTCATGAACATCGTGGTCAATGGCGCCCACGCGATCACAGGCCACGGGCGCATCACGATCCGGACCGGCGTGGCGGAAGACGGCAGCCAGGTCTGGGTCGAGATCGCGGACAACGGCAGCGGCATCGCCAAGGAGCACCTGGCGCGCATCTTCGATCCCTTCTTCACCACCAAGCCGATCGGCAGCGGGACCGGGCTCGGCCTCTCGCTGTCCTACGGGATCATCCAGAAGCACCATGGCCAGATCGAGGTGCAGAGCGAAGTCGGGAAGGGCACCACCTTCCGCATCACGCTGCCGGTGCATCACGTGGCCGGAGGCGCAGAGGAGGCGGACGCATGAGCACCAGCGCCAATCCGGGCAACGGCAAGCAGGCGGGCGTGATCCTGTGCGTCGACGACGAGCCGCACATCCTGTCGGCGCTGCGGCGCCTGTTCCGCGCCCAGGGCTACGAGATCCTGACCGCCGGCGGCGGCCGCGAAGGCCTGGCCATGCTGGCCGGGCGCCAGGTCGACCTGATCATTTCGGACATGCGCATGCCCGAGATGGACGGCGCCCAGTTCCTGGAACGCGCCCGCCAGGACCACCCGGACGCCTTGCGCATCCTGCTGACCGGCTACGCCGACGTTGCCCAGATCATCGGCGCCGTCAACCGCGGCGAGATCTACCGCTACATCACCAAGCCCTGGGACGACACCGAGATGCTGCTGCTGGTGCGCCATGCCCTGGAGCGGCGCGAGCTGGAGCAGGAAAAGCGCCGCCTGGAGGACCTGACGCGCCGGCAGAACGAGCAGCTGCGCGAACTGAACCAGGGGCTGGAAGCCCAGGTGGCCAAGCGTACGGCCCAGCTCAAGGCGACCCACGAAAGCCTGGTGGCCTCGCACGAAAAGCTCAAGCGCAGCTTCCTGACCTCGATCCGGGTATTCTCGGGCATGATCGAGCTGCGCGGTCCCAAGCTGGCCGGCCATTCGCGCCGCGTGGCCGACCTCGCGCGCCGCATCGCCCAGCGCATGGGCATGAACGCCCAGGAGATGCAGCAGGTGTTCGTCGCCGGCCTGCTGCACGACATCGGCAAGATCGGCATGCCGGACCTGCTGCTCGACACGCCGGTGGCGATGATGACGGGCGAGCAGCTCAACCAGTACAAGCTCTACCCGGCGCGCGGCCAGCAGATCCTGATGCCGCTGGAAGACCTGGCGGAAGCGGCGGCGCTGGTGCGCGCCCACCAGGAGCGCTTCGACGGCGAAGGATTTCCGGACCGCCTGGCGGGCCTGGACATTCCGCTGGGGGCGCGTATCCTGGCGGTGGCGAGCGACTACGACAACTTGCAGATCGGCGTGCTGGCGCGCAACCCGATGTCGCGCGAACAGGCGGCCGGCCTGGTGCACGACCGGCGCGGTTCGCGCTACGACCCAGCGGTGGTGGCGGCCTTCATGGAGGTGGCCACCGGCCGCGTGCCGCCGCCCGAGGCGCCGCCGGACCGCCCGCTGAAGGTGGCGGTCCTGCGTCCGGGGATGCGCACCTCGCGCGACCTGATCACGCGCGGCGGCCAGCTGCTGCTGTCGGCCGACCATGTGCTGACCGAGCGCATGATCGCCCAGATCGCCGACTACGAAAAGAGCGCGAACGAGCAGTTCGTCGTGCACGTGCGCATCGAAGGAGAAGCTGGATGAGACGTATTCTGCTGGTGGACGACGAGGCCAACGTGCTCAGCGCCCTGCAGCGCGCCCTGCGCGGCTTCCTGCCGGGGAGCGAGGTCGAGATCATGACCTGCCAGGACCCGGAACAGGCGCTGCTGCGCTGCGCCGAGGCCAGTTTCGACGTGGTGATGTCGGATTTCCGCATGCCCGGGCTGACCGGGGCGGATTTCCTGCAGGTCGTCAAGGGCCTGCAGCCGGACGCGGTGCGCCTCGTACTGTCGGCCTCGAACGACATCGGCGAGGTGATGGAGTCGATCAACCGCGCCGAGGTGTTCCGCTACGTGGCCAAGCCCTGGCAGGCGGCCGAGCTGGAAAAGATCTTCCGCCAGGCCTTCGCCCGGCGCGACGAAGCGCTGGCCGCGCGGCGCCTGGCCGAGCCGGAGATTTCGGAGGAGCTTACGCCGCAGGAACACGAGGCGCGCAGGCTGGAGCAGGAGGAACCGGGCATCACGCGCGTCAGGCGCAATCCGGACGGGTCGATCATTCTCGACTGAGTTGATGATCGCCAGCCTCGAAACCGTCGTGGTGCTTAGGTGCCGATATAGGCGATCTTGAACGTGAACAGCGCCGCAATGATCCACACCACCGGCCGCACTTCACGCGCGCGCCCGGTCAGCAGCTTGAGCGCCGCATAGGTGATGAACCCGAACGCGATGCCTTCCGCGATCGAGAAGGTGAACGGCATCACCAGCGCGGTGACCGCCGCCGGAATGCTCTCCGTGCTGTCCCCCCATTCCACATCCCCCAGGTCGGCCAGCATCAGGCAGGCCACGAACAGCAGGGCCGGTGCGGTCGCGTAGGCCGGCACCACGCCGGCCAGCGGCGCGATGAACAGGCAGGCCAGGAACAGCACCGCGACCGTGAGCGCGGTCAGGCCGGTGCGCCCGCCCGCCTGCACGCCGGAGGCGCTTTCCAGGTAGGCGGTGGTGCTGGAGGTGCCCAGGATGCTGCCGGCCACGATGGCGCCGCTGTCGGCCAGCAGCGCCTTGTTGAGGCGGTCCATCTTGCCCTCGACCAGCAGGCCGGCGCGGCGCGCCACGCCCATCAGGGTGCCGGTGGCGTCGAACAGCTCGACCAGGAAGAACACCAGCACCACGTTCAGGATGCCGACCGACAGCGCGCCGGCGATGTCGAGCTTGAACAGGGTCGGCTCGATCGAGGGCGGCAGCGAGAAAATGCCCTTGAAGGTGTTGCCGCCGAAGAAGAAGCTCAGCACCGTCACCAGCACGATGCCGATCAGGATCGCGCCGCGCACCTTCAGGCGGTCGAGGGCGACGATGACCAGGAAGCCGGCGATCGCCATCAGGGCCTCGGGCTTGTGCAGGTCGCCGGCCTTGACCAGGGTCGGCTCGTTCGCCACCACGATGCCGGCGTTCTTGAGCGCGATCAGGGCCAGGAACATGCCCAGGCCGACGGTGATCGCGACCCGCATCGAGCGCGGGATGCCGTCCACGATCATGCCGCGCAGGCCCAGCAGCGACACCAGGATGAACAGGCAGCCCGAGATGAACACCGCGCCCAGCGCCGCCGGCCAGGCGATGCCCATGCCCAGCACCACGGCGTAGGCGAAATAGGCGTTCAGGCCCATGCCCGGCGCCATCGCGATGGGGTAGTTGGCGTACAGGCCCATGACGGCCGTGCCGAGGGCGGCCACCAGGCAGGTGGCCACGAACACCGACTCCTTCGGCAGGCCGGCGTCGCCAAGGATGGCCGGATTGACGAAGATGATATACACCATCGTGAGGAAGGTGGTCAGGCCGGCCAGCACTTCGGTGCGCACGTCGGTGCCGCTTTCCCTGAGTTTGAAGAGTTTCTCGAGCATGTGGAATGGTTCCCGGTTGTGGCGGCGCGGGGCCGCACTTGTTGTTGATTTTGCCCGAAGCATAGCACTCCGGCAGCCCATCCGTCGCCATCCCGGTTGGCGCCGCCCGTTTCGCGGCGCGCCGAGGCGCTCGCCGGCGCCGGGGCCGATGCGTTACCATGAAGACCTTGATCACTTTCCGCACCACACCATGCCCAAGAACAAGCGTCCCGCACCCCGCAAGTCGAACAACGTGCGCGAACCCGATACCTCGTCCCAGGCGAAGGAACTGGCCGACCTGGCCCTCGAGATCGCCGAGCGCGAGGACCTGCCCGGCTTCGGCTCCGACGACGAGCGCGAGGAAGCGCTGAGCGCGGCGGTGCGCAAGACGGTGCGCAAAAAGCGCGACGAGGTGCTGTACGAGGCGATCGAGCTGGCGCGCTATACCGATCCGCTGGCCTGCCGCATCCTGCGCGGCCGCATCGAGGAAGAGGCCGCGACCTGGCGCCTGCGCCGCGAGGACGGGCCGGAATACGAGATCGACGCCTTCCTGGTGCCGCTGTTCGTGCGCAGCACGGGCGGCCTGGTGGCCCGGGAGGCCTTCCAGGACGACGAAGCCTTCGAACGCCTGTCCGCCAGCTTCCAGGCCGCCGGCCTCGACAGTCCCTCGGCCAGGGTGGTGCTGATCCGCCATGCCTACGACCTGGCCGAGATCGACCACGTCAGCTACAGCAGCCTGCACGAGATGCTGCGCGAGGCCAGCGCCTCGCTGCTGGAAAAGAAGCTGCAGCCGGCTCCGACCATCGAAGCAAGCATGCGCGGCTGGACCGGCGAACCGGTGGCCCCCGACGAGACCGCGATGGAGCTGCGCTTCCTGCTCGGCTTCTCGCTCAAGCGCGCCGACGATCCCTTCTACCGGGTGCCCAAGGACGAGGAGGGCAGCGACGCCTACTTCGCGCGCCGCATGGAACGCTACCGCGACTGGACCGTCGAGATCGCGCCGCTGCTCAGACGCAGCCTGGCCGCCGACCCGGAGCGCCTGGAGCTCGACTTCCTGTACCAGGACCTGTTCTTCGGCGCCAAGGAGCAGGCCGTGAACGAACTGGGCATGCTGGCGCTGCTGTCCGACGTGCGCCGCACGCTGGCGGCCAAGGACCTCGAGCCGGACCAGGTGCACGCCGCCGTGGCGCCGCTCGACATGGGCGAGCACATCGTCCTGCGCGCCAACCTGTATGCGCTGGACGGCGGCCAGCCCTGGGGCAGCGTGGAGAAACCGGTGGACCTGGCGGCCGACCTCGGCGCCGAAGTGGACGAGCTGTGCGACGCGCTGCTCTCGGCGGGCCTGGAAGGCGTCTCGGTGGCCGCGGGCTTCAGCGAAGACGGGCACGCCGAAGGCGCCGAGCCCTACCACCGCGCCTGATTGCCGCACTGCGTCACGTGCGCCGGAAAGTCGGCGCGCGCCCTCATTCCCTCCCGAAATCCCCCCTTCATTCCCGTGCGGGCCGCGTTTTCGACGGTCCGCGCTGCGCCGCACAATCAAAAGTTTTCACCGCTTCGTAGTGGATTTTCCTGTATCGATGTAGGACGCCCCCTACATGAGATATCGCTCGTCCAACCCTCTCCTAGGAGAGAGGCGAAACGGCTGGGTCAGACGTGATTCCTGTTGGCAATGTTGCAATGCATAAATGAAAACATTAAAAAATTTACATGTTACGATTTCGGGGTCCGGCCAGGTTGAACCACTGTGTCATATGGCAAGAGAGAGAGAAAACCGGCCCGGAGATCTTTGCCAACAACTATAGCGCCAGCAAGGCGAAAGGAAATCAACATGCCGACCCTGATCGTGTTTTGCCATCTGCGCTGGGATTTCGTTTTCCAGCGCCCCCAGCACCTGATGACCCGTCTGGCGGAACACTATAACGTCCTCTTCGTCGAAGAGCCGGTGTACAGCGAGGGACAGGCACACCTGCAGAAAACGGCCGTCGCGCCGAACATCACGGTGTGCCGCCCGCATACCGCCATCCACGCACCGGGCTTCCACGACGACCAGCTCCCGACCCTGCAGACCCTGCTGAAGGACCTGGTCCCGGACGGCGAACAGCCGATCGTCTGGTTCTACACCCCGATGGCCCTGCCGCTGCTGCAAGGCCTGCACCCATCCAAGGTCATCTACGACTGCATGGACGAACTGGCGGCGTTCAAGAATGCGCCCAAACAGCTGCTGCAACGCGAGAGCGCCTTGCTGAACATCGCCGACCTGGTCTTCACCGGCGGCCCGAGCCTGTACCAGTCCAAGCGCGACCGCCATGCGAACGCGCACTGCTTCTCGAGCAGCGTGGACGCCAAGCACTTCCGCCAGGCCCAGGACCGCGACATCTCGCATCCGGACCAGGCCCACATCCCGCATCCGCGCCTGGGCTTCTACGGCGTCATCGACGAGCGCTTCGACACCGAGCTGGTGCGCGCCATGGCCGAGGCCCATCCGGAATGGAACATCGTGCTGGTCGGCCCGGTGGTCAAGATCGACCCGGCCCACCTGCCGCAAGGCCCGAACATCCACTACATGGGCCAGCGCAACTACCCGGACCTGCCCAAGTTCCTGGCCGGCTGGGATGTCTGCCTGCTGCCGTTCGCGCTGAACGAGTCGACCAAGTTCATCAGCCCGACCAAGGTGCTGGAATACATGGCGGCCGAGCTGCCCTCGGTCTCGACCTCGATCACCGACGTCAAGGTCCCTTATGGCGACGTGGTGGCGATCGCCGACGGCGCCAAGGACTATATCGCCGCCTGCGAACGCATGCTGGCGATGACCGAAGGCGACAAGCTCAAGATGGCCAAGCGCATGCGCGAAGTGGTGGCCGGCACCTCCTGGGACCTTACCGCCGGCCGCATGCACGAGCTGATCCGGAACGTGGTGCCGGGCAACCGCGCCCAGCGACTGTCGGCGGCGAACCCGGAGGCCCTGCCGGCCACGGTCAATCCGCTGCCGCTGGCCAAGAGCGCCAAGTCTTCGTACCGCAATATCGTGATCGGCAGCGGCCCGACCGGCCTGTCGGCGGCCTACCACCTGGACGCGGACACCCTGGTGCTGGAGCGTAACGCCACGATCGGCGGCTGGTGCCGCTCGATCCAGGACAAGGGCTTCACCTTCGATTACGCCGGCCACATCATGTTCTCGAACGACCCCTACGTCCTCAAGATGTACGACGTGCTGCTGGGCGATAACGTGCACTGGCAGAACCGCGAAGCCTGGGTCTACAGCAAGAACGTCTACACCCGCTATCCCTTCCAGGGCGCGCTCTACGGCCTGCCGCCGAAGGTAATCAGCGAATGCGTGATGGGCGCCATCGAGGCGCGCTACGGCGACAATGGCGCGGACGAGCAGGAGGCCCGCCAGATCGACGACTGCTGCGCCGACGGCACCCTGGACGCCTGCAACACCGACAAGTCGGTGAAGGGCGAGGTCAAGAACTTCGAACAGTTCATCTACAAGGTGTGGGGCAAGGGCATCGCCAAGCATTTCGCCATCCCCTACAACAAGAAGATCTGGACCGTGCCGCTGAACGAGATGGAAACCTCGTGGCTGGGCGGACGCGTGCCGCTGCCGAACCTGGAAGAGATCATCCAGGGCGCGCTGGAGCCGGTCGCCAAGCCGATGGGCCCGAACGCCCGCTTCGGCTACCCGCTCAAGGGCGGCTTCCAGGCCCTGATGAACGGCTTCCTGCCCCACATCCAGGGCAAGATCGAGACCAATGCCGACGTGGTGCAGGTGCTGCCGCGCGAACACGTGGTCGCGCTGGCCGACGGCCGCCGCTTCCGCTACGACCAGCTGGTCTCGACCATGCCGCTGCCGGAACTGATCCGCGTGATCGGCGACCAGGCGCCGGAAGAAGTGCGTGCGGCCGCCAAGGGCCTGCGCCACGTGTCGATCCGCTGCGTGAACATCGGCATCGACCGTCCGAACGCGACCGACAAGCACTGGATCTACTACCCGGAAGACAGCATCTTCCACCGCATCTTCGTGCAGGGCAACGCCAGCCCGGAATGCAACCCGTCGGGCGGCTTCGGTTTCACCTGCGAGATCTCGTACTCGCCGCACAAGCCGCTGCCGGTCGAGGGCGAGGCACTGATCCAGCGTGCGATCGAGGACTGCCGCAAGGTGGGCATGATCCAGGAAGGCGACACTATCCTGTGCGCCAACCAGGTCGACATGCCGATCGCCTACGTGCTGTACGACCACAACCGTGCAAAGAATGTCGAGATCTGCAAGAACTGGCTGAAGCAGCATGACATCACGCTGGCGGGCCGTTACAGCGAGTGGGAGTACTACAACTCGGATCACGCTCTGCTGGCCGGCAAGAAGGCGGCGGAGGCGATCGGGGGTGGGGTGCACCAGACGGCGGCTTCGGCGAAGGCTGTGGGGGCGAAGGCGGAGTAATTCCTTCAGCTCGTGTAGGAAAGCCGCGGTCGAACCCTGCGGCTTTTTTCGTTTACCTTGCTGCGTGATTTGGTGGCTGCGGTGCGAACTTGGGTCCCCGCCTGCGCGGGGATGACGTATTACGGTAGCGGGCCAAAAGCTTCATCGTAGCCCGCTACTTCTGAACGTCATCCCCGCGAAGGCGGGGACCCAAGTTGACTTTACTACGAACACCCACGAAAAAAGACCGGCAGCCACGCCCCAAAAGAGCGCCGCTGCCGGTCCAGCCATCCCGTGCGAGATGTTACGGGAAGATCTTAGCGATTACCGCCGCCATTCCCGCCTCCACGGCTGCCGCCGCTGCCGCTCTGGCGGTTGCCGTCATTCTTGTGGCTCATGCGGCCGGCCTCGCGCGCCTCCTGCGAGTTGAACTCGTGGGCGTTGCCCGACGCGTGGGCGGCGCGGCCGCCCTGCGAGGCGATCTCGCGCTGGCGTTGCGGGTCCATCGAGGCGAAGCCGCGGTTGCTGCCCGAGCCGCTCTGGCTGTTGCCCTGGCTGCCGCTCTGGCTGTTGCCGCGGCTGCCGCTGCTCGAGGAGCGGCCGCCTTGCGAAGCGATCCCGCGCTTGCTGCTTGCTTGTTTGTTCGATGCCATGATCGTCTCCTTTATCAATGACACAGTGAGTGGAGTGCCTGCCCCGGCGGCGGTGTGAGGGCACCGCGATCGGTGAGGCGTTGAATTCATGTTAGGACATGGACAAGCTGGCCGGAATAGGACCGGGCAGCCCGGCCGTGTAGGAAGAGTCCGGCTAACTTAGCCATACAAATCAATGTCTTAGCTCATCATTGCGTGGCATCGTATGAGCCAGCCAGCCGCCTGCGGGGTCGGTCGGCTCGGCCACCCGGATCACCGACAGCGGGTGCGCGAACTGGATCCGTTCGCGCTCGAAGGCGCGGTAGATCTCCAGCAGGATGGCCTGCTGGGCGTCCATGTGCAGGATGTAGTCGGGACTCTTGAAGTGGTAGACGATTTCGAAGTCCAGCGACCACTCGCCGTAGCGGAAGAAGTGGGCGCGTTCGAAGTCGACATCGCCGCGGGCCGTGACGATGGCGCGCACCAGTTCGGGGATACGCGTCATCTGGGCGTCGCTGGCGCCGTAGGCCACGCGCAGGATGAAGGCCACGCGGCGCGACTGCATGCGCTTGTGGTTGTGGATCCGGCTCTTGAGCAGGTCGCTGTTGGAAAACACGATCTGCTCGCCGCCCAGGCCGCGCAGGCGGGTGGTCTTGAGGCCGATGTACTCGACCGCGCCGAGGGCGTCGCCGACGATGATGAAGTCGCCGATCTCGAAAGGCTTGTCGAGCATGATGGACAGCGAGGCGAACAGGTCGCCCAGGATGTTCTGGGTGGCCAGGGCCACCGCAATGCCGCCGATGCCCAGGCTGGCCACCAGGGTGGTGATGTTGAAGCCGAAGTTATCCAGCATCATCAGGAAGGCCACGGTCCAGACCACCAGGCGCATCATGAAGAACATGATGGTGCTCGAGGCCTTGCGGGCGCCGTCGCCATTCGCGCTCATGAACTGGGCGCGCCAGGCGCGCAGGCCGGAATCGCCCCAGATCCCCAGCTGCAGGATCAGCGCCGCCACCGCGATGCGCGAGACGATCAAGCGGTAGTTGTCCGGGAGGACCAGGAACATGCTGCCCAGGTAGATGCCGATGGCGAGCAGGAAGACCAGGTAGGTCTTGGCCAGCATCTTGGTGACGAAATCGTCCAGCTTGCCGGCGGTGCGTTGCGAGAGCTCGTGCATCCTGCGCAGCGCGAATGCGCGCACCACATACATCGCGATGGTGCCGCCGATGGCGACGCCGATCGCCATCATCCAGTCTTGCAGCGTATTGCCCAACAAATTACCAGGTACCAGAAAATCCATGCAGTACTCCCGTGCAGCCAAGCGAATCAAGCCGCTAGTTTGCGGTGCGCACGCCCAACAGCGCGCACAATTGACAAGCCTGATCGCCGGCCGATACATTGAACCTTTGCATCGTTCACCCTTCTCAGCATGGCGAAATTCACGGTTTCCTGCGGCACCCTGGTAGTCAATCCCCGGGGCGAACTGCTGCTCTGCCACGTCACCGACACGCCCAAGTGGGATATCCCGAAGGGCATGCGCGACCCTGGCGAAACCGAGCTGGAGGCGGCGGTGCGCGAGCTGCGCGAGGAGGCGGGCCTCGAATTCGCGGCGGAGGCCTTCCGCGACCTGGGCCCCTTCGAGTACCGGCGCGACAAGCGCCTGCATCTCTACCTGGTGCGTTCCGGCCCGGAGCTCGACAGTCTCGACCACCTGCATTGCAGCAGCTACTTCCCGCACCATACGACCGGTGCGCCGACACCGGAAATGGATGGCTACCGCTGGGCCGCGCGCGAGGAGGTCGCCAGCCTGTGCTGGCCGCGCATGGCCGAGGTCCTGCTCGGGATCGCCTGGTAGGCCCGCTGCGCTAGACCTGCGCGAGCACTTCCTGGATGGCTTCCAGGGTGGCCGGCTTGGTCAGGTGGAGGTCGAAGCCCGCGGCCGCCGTGCGCGCCCGGTCCGCCTCGCCGCCCCAGCCGGTCAGGGCGACCAGCTTGATGCCCGCGTAGGCCGGCTCGGTGCGGATCGCGCTCGCCACCTCGTAGCCGGACATGCCCGGCATGCCCAGGTCGAGGAAGACCACCTGCGGCCGCAGTCCCGGCAGCATGCGCAGGGCCTGGTGGCCGTCGTTCGCCACCGGCGCGCTGTGGCCCAGCAGGTTGAGCAGGGCGGACAGGGTTTCGGCGGCGTCGCGGTTGTCGTCGACCACCAGCACGCTCAGCCCCGCGCCGGCCCCGGCCTCCATGCCGCCGGGCGCATCGTTCGCGGCCTGCGCCGGCTCCTGCGGGGGCGGGTGGCCCTGCTGGGACGCGTGCAGCGGCAGGCGGACGGTGAACACGCTGCCGGCGTTGGTGCCGTCGCTCGCGGCCCGGACGCTGCCGCCGTGCAGCTCGACCAGGCTGCGCACCAGCGACAGGCCGATGCCGAGCCCGCCGGCGCCGGGCTGCTGGCCCTGGCCGACCTGGGTGAACATCTTGAACACGTCTTCCAGCTTGTCCGGCGCGATGCCGATGCCGTTGTCGGAGACGGCGATTACCGCCTGGCCGCCGTCGCGCTCGGCGGCCAGCACGATGCGTCCGCCGCGCGGGGTGTAGCGCGCCGCGTTGTTGAGCAGGTTGCTGATCACCTGGGTCAGGCGGGTGGGGTCGGCGTCCAGCAGCAGGGCCTCGTTCGGCATGCGCACGTCGAGGTAATGGCGGGCCGCCTCGATCTGCGGCATGCTGGTCTCGACCGCGCTCGAGAGCACGGTGGCCAGGTCCACCGGCTCGCGCTTGAGCTCGACCTGGCCGCGCGTGATGCGCGCCACGTCCAGCAGGTCGTCGACCAGGTGCACCAGGTGGCTCAGCTGGCGTTCCATGATGTCGTGCACCCGCGTCACCGCCTGGGCGTCGCCGGGCGCGCGGCGGATGAATTGCAGGCCGCTGCGGATCGGGGCCAGCGGGTTGCGCAGCTCGTGGGCCAGGGTGGCCAGGAATTCGGTCTTGAGGCGGTTGGCCTCCGACAGGTCCGAAGCCATCTTGCGCAACGCGTCCTCGGAGCGGCGCCGTTCGGTGATGTCGCTGAACAGGACCGCCACGCGGCGCCATTCCGGCGGCCCGAGCCGGGTGGCGTAGACGTCGAACCAGCGTCCCAGTTCGCGCGCCTCGTTGACGAAGCGCACAGGCTCGCCGCTCGCCGCCACACGGCCGTAGGTATGGAACCAGTGCGCCTCCAGGCGTGGCGCCATCTGGCGCGCGGTCTTGCCGACCGCGGCGGCCAGCCCGGTGTGCTTGACGAAGGCCGGATTGGTTTCCAGGAAGCGGTAGTCGACAGCCTGGCCGTTGCTGTCGTAAAGCATCTCGATCACGCACAGCCCTTCGTCGACCGAGTCGAACAGGGTGCGGTAGCGCTCCTCCGTCAGCCGCAGCTGCTGTTCGGCTTCGAACTGCCGGGTGGCGTCGATGACCACGCCGCGGATGCGCAGCGCAGCGCCGGAAGCATCCTGGTCCACGTGGCCGCGCGCGATGGCCCAGCGCCAGGCGCCGCCGAGAATGCGCACGCGAAAGGTCACGTCGTAGACGCCACCGCGCGCGATCGCCTCGGCCAGCGCCGCCTGGAGCGGAGGCACATCGTCCGGATGGAGGGCGGCCAGGTAGGCCGCGAGCGGGGCCTCGCCGGCCTCGGCGGGATCGATGCCGAACAGCGCGGCCATGCGGGCGTCGGCGCTGACGCGGTCGGCCGCGATGTCCCAGCTCCATACCGCCAGCTCGGCGGCGGCGATGATGGTCTCGAGCCGGGCCTGGGTATCCATCAGGGCCGACTCGGCGCGCTGGCGCTCGGCCATGCTGTTGAAGGCGTCGATGTAGAAACGCGCCTTGGCCCGGAGGATGGCCGGCGACAGCGGGGCATGCAGGACGGCGATGGCGCCGGCCTCGTAGAGGGCCTCGACCGGCAGCCGGGCCGGGAGTTCGGCCTGCGGCGGCAAGCTGAGGGCGATGATCGGCGTGTGCAGCGAACGCAGGTTGGCGCGCATCAGGCGGATGGTGTTGAGCAGCATGGCCGCGTCGCCCGCATAGCCGGCCAGGATCAGCGCGAAGTCGTGGCTCCTGGCCTGGGCCAGTCCCTCGGCCGCCGTCTGGACGCGCACGATGGCCTGTCCGAGCTCGTCCGAGATCTGCGACACGACCGGGTCGACCCCGGGCCGGTTGCAGATGAAGAGGACGGTGGGGCGTGGACGAGGGGCGGTTTCGCGATGGGACTCAGGCTGCGGCTCGGTCATGTAGGCGTCTGGTCGGAGCCGGGCAGGCAGGCTCCATGGCTGTGATCACTTGGACAATCTAAGCGGGCATCTCCGCGCTGTCAACGTCTGTTTTGCGCGACCCGCGGCGGGTACCCGCGGCGGGCGGTGCGCCCTCCGTTTTGCTTTGCCGGTAGTATCTTTTTCGCTGGTAGCAGCATGCCGGTTCAGAGGAGGAAAGCATGGAAGCAAGGATGGAAAAAAGCACGGCGGCCCACTACGACGTGGCCGAGATCATGGGCGGCCTGTACGGCGACGGCATCATCGCCTGCCGCGGCGCCTTCAGCCGGGAATGGGTCGAGCGCCTCGGCGCCGACATCGCCACGCTGTTCGACGAGGCCCGCGCGCGGCCGGGCGGCGCACTGGAGCGCGGCCCCAACCGCTACTATGTCGAGGTCCACCCCGAGCGCCTGTCGGGCTTCCTCGAGCTCGTTACCCACCCATGGGTGACGGCGGTCTGCCGCGCGGTGCTGGGGCCGGACTACAAGATCGTCGAGATCGGCTTCGACGTGCCCGGACCGGGAGCGATGCACCAGCCCTGGCACCGCGATTTCGCGTCGCCGCCCGAGACCCTGGCCGGCCGGCGTCTGAGTTCGCTCGCCTTCAACCTCACGACCGTCGACGTCACCGAGGACATGGGCCCCTTCGAAATCGCGCCCGGCACCCAGTGGGACGAGCTGGCGGGCGGCGACCCGATGTTCCCGCCGCAGGGCACCTGGTCGCGCTACGAGGAGCGGGCCCAGCGCAAGCTGCCGAAGATGGGCGACATCTCGGCCCGCTCGGCCCTGACCATCCACCGCGGCACCGCCAATATGTCGGACCGTTCGCGCCCGGTGCTGGTGCTCGGCACCGAAGCGCCCGACTGCACCAGCCTGGTCAAGCACGACCTGCAGGTCTCGCGCGCCTTCCACGCCAGCCTGCCGCTGGAAGTGGCGCGCCACCTGAACTGCCGCGTGATGGACGAGCTGGAACCGATCTACCAGGCGCACACGATCGAGGGCCTGCGCATGGGCCTGTCGATGGGGTAGGGAGGGGGCCGCGCACCTGTGGCGCGCGGCCAAGAACTATTCCTGGCCGGATGGCTTGTCCGGAACCGGCTGGGACGGTACGGGCGTCTTGAGGCCCTCGGGGATGGCGTCGGCGATGCCGTTCTTCGGGCCCTGGCCGACGCGGCGCGCCTCGTCCGATTGCTGGTCCAGGTTCACTTCCTCGGCCACGTCGAAGCGGCCGTCCTCGGCGCCGCCCTCGCCGGGCAGCATGTTGTCGGAGCGCTTGTCCTTCCCTCCGCCGAGCACTTCGCTGAAGGGTTCCTTCTGGTGTGCAGACTGTTTTGGGTCGGCCATGCTGTCCTCCTGGAATCGATTCGGGTTGCCCCGATTATCCCTTAGCCACCTGCCCCCGGGCGCACGCTACCGTCCCTTGTCCTTCTGCGGCAGGTTCTTTTCCAGGATCGCCCACAGGATCAGGCCGTAGGCCAGCAGGCGGATCAGGTAGTGCAGCGGCGAATCTTCGCCGCCCTGGTCGCGCAGCACCGCGTACAGGCGGTGCACACCCTGGATCGCGAAGGAGAGCGCGAACCACAGGAAGAAGCGGTCGGCCGAGCTGCGCCAGAAGCGGATGAAGAACAGGGCGATGGTCAGCGAGGCCATCGCGATGGCGCCGCTGAGGAGATCGTTCATTGGATCAATCATTTTCGTAGATCAAGCCGTACAAGAGGAGCAGGCAGGCCAGCAGGGCGCTGATCAGCCGCAGCAGCATGAAGTCGACAGATGGAAACACCACCTTGTCCAGCAGCAGGAACAGGTTGTTGACGGTCATGACCGCGAAGCAGGAGCCGCTCCAGAACAGCAGGCGGTAGCGGGTGCGGCGGTAGCTGCTGAACAGCAGCCAGGCGCAGGCCAGCGAGGTCAGGATGCAGAGGGTGTAGATGATCTCACCCATATCAGGTGTCCTTTCGCAAACGGAAGGCGTCGGCGAATTTCTGTGCCTTCCGGTCGAGGGTGGAATGGATCAGGTGGGTCACTTCCACCAGGTGCCTGGCGTAGAGCTCGGCAAGACGGTCGACCAGCTCGCGCAGCGCCTCGCTGGCCGGCGCATAGCAATAGGCGTGCGCGGCCGGCGCGTCGCAAGGGCGCGCCATGCCCGCAGTGCACAGCTCGTCGAGCAGGCCCTGGGCGACCTTCTCGCGGATGTAGAGCCGTCCGGCCAGCGCCGCGCCGTCCCATTGCTGCCCGGGTGAGGCGCGCAACAGGAGCAGGGCTTCCAGGAACGGTACGGAGGGCACGCTCGTCAGGACGAAGCGCCGCAGGTCCTCCGGGATCTCCGCGTGTGTCATGCGTGAATCATGTGTTTCCGTGAAGGAAATTTTTGATTGGAAAACACAAATTCTAGATCATTCTTTTTTGCAATGCACTTTCAATCGTGCGCGGCTCCATGCGATCGCAATGCTCATCCATATTTTGGCCGGAGATTGCGGTCGGCTAAAATGATCACACCAAGTCTTTGAGTTCGATCATCATGTTCCGTACGATCTTCGCGCGCCTGGCCATGGCCGGCGCGCTGCTCGCCGCCGGCGCCGTCCAGGCAGCCAGCTGCCCCGTCCATTATCTCGACGGCCGCGCGCCGGAAATCCGCAACCCCAAGCTGGCCACCGCCACGCGCGAGCTGTGCTACGGCGTGTTCGGCATCATGCATTCGGGCGTGACCCGCACGCCGCTGTGGTCGGCCGAATACCTGCGCGCGGACAACCTCGAGCGCGCCGAAGGCCTGGACCGCGACAACGCCTTCCACGCCGAGCCGCGCCTGCCCCAGGGCCAGCGCGCCGAGCTGTCCGACTACTCGCGCAGCGGCTTCGACCGCGGCCACCTCGCGCCCAACGGCGACATGCCGGACCGCCGCACCCAGCGCGAGAGCTTCTCTCTGGCCAACATGGTGCCCCAGGACGGCGACCATAACCGCCACATCTGGGCCCCGATCGAGCAAAGCGTGCGCAAGATGGCCAAGCGCGAAGGCGAGCTGTATGTGATTACCGGCCCGGCATTCCTGGGCACCAGCCTGCGCAAGGTCGGCAACGTGCTCGTGCCCAGCCACCTGTACAAGGTGGTGTACAGTCCGCGCCAGAAGGCGGCCGCCGCCTGGTTCGTCGAGAACCGCGCCGATGCGCCCATCCACGTGATCCCGGTGGCCGAGCTGGAACGCATCGTCGGCATCGAGCTCCTGCCTTCGCTCAGCCGGCAGCAGAAGGAGCGCATGCTGAAGCTGCCGAAGATCAAGCAGCGCAAGCCGCGCAACCACGGATACAACTAATCACGGAGTTCGCCCATGAAGCCGAAGAAGACCGCATTCACGCCCTACGCCAACGAAGCCGACGTGCTGGAAGTCGGTAAGCTGATGCTGGAGAACCGCGTCGACCGCATCACGATCTCGGGCGACGTGGACCTGACCGCCGACCAGCGGGGCCTGGCCGCGGCGCGCCGCCTGCACGAGGCGCTGGGCGCGATCGTCGCCGCGCTGGAGGCGCGCGAACTGCCCGAGCGGCTGCCCGCGCCGGACGTCAAGTCGGTAGACAATCCTTTCGCCTGAGCCAGCTTCGATTCCTCCGAAACATGGTGAAAGGACGGCCGGCTTTGCCTCCAATTGTCGGGTGTCAATGGTGCGCAAGCCCGAGCGGGATTGGGGTACGCTCGACCAGCATAGCGCCTGAAAAGACGCGCGCAATTCGAAGGGCTGCGCCGGATCCTCCAGCGCCGCCGCGACACCAAACGGAGGAACGATCATGCAACATACGCTTGTAGCAGTGTTCGACAACCGCACCGACGCACAGAACGCCATGAACGAACTGATGTCGTCGAACTTTTCCCGTGAAAACGTGCGCCTGTCCACCTCGGACACCAGCGGCGCCGCCGGGACCACCGATGTCCGCACCACCACCGATACGGACGAAGGCATCGGCTCCAGCATCAAGCATTTCTTCAGCGACCTGTTCGGCAGCGACGACAGCACGAGCGCCAGCCGCTACGAAACCGCGGTCAGCGGCGGCCGCCACGTCCTGACCCTGACCGCCGATTCGCTGCCCGAAGTCGAGCGCGCCGCCGACATCGTCGAGCGCTACGGCCCGACCGACATCGACGAGCATTCGGACCGTAGCGGCTCGATGGCCGGCGCCGGCATGACCGGCGCCATGGCCGGCTCGAGCGGCCTGCAGCAGTCGTCCTCGATGTCGGCGCAGTCGGCCTCGCAAGGCGCGAACCTGCAGGGCACCCGGCAGCGCACCGATTCGCTGCAGCGCGACACGGCCGCCATGGGCTCCACCTCGAGCACCGCGTCGATCCCGGTGGTGGAAGAGCAGCTGAGGGTCGGCAAGCGCGAAGTGCAGCGCGGCGGCGTGCGCATCTTCTCGCGCGTGATCGAAACCCCGGTCAATGAAAGCATCGGTCTGCGCGAAGAGCATGTGAACGTGGAACGCCATCGCGTCGACCAGCCGATCAATCCGAACGACGCCACTGCGTTCAAGGAGCAGACCATCGAGATGCGCGAGACCGCCGAGGAAGCGGTGGTGCAGAAGACCGCCCGCGTGGTCGAGGAAGTGACGGTCGGCAAGCAAGTCAGCGAACGCCAGCAACAGGTCAAGGACACGGTGCGCCACACCGAAGTCGAAGTCGAGCGCCTGGGCGCCACCGGCAACATGCGCGACGACGACAGCTACTACCGCAGCCACTTCACCAGTAACTACGGCAGCACGGGCGCGTCGTACGACGATTACGCGCCGGCCTATTCCTACGGCAGCTCGATGCGCGGCGACAGCCGCTACGCCGACCGCAAGTGGGACGATGTGGAGAACGACCTGCGCACCGACTGGGAATCGCGCAACGCGGGCGGCCCCTCGACCTGGGAGAAGATGAAGGCGGCGGTACGCCGGGGCTGGGACCGCATGACCGACGATGACGACGACAACTACTACCGCAGCCATTACACCAGCACCTATGGCAGCGTGGGCGGTTCGTATGACGACTATGCGCCGGCCTATTCCTACGGCTCGCAGATGCGCAGCGATAGCCGCTACGCGAACCGCCAGTGGGACGACGTCGAAAACGACCTGCGCACCGACTGGGAAACCCGCAATGCCGGCCGCACCGGGTCGACCTGGGAAAACATGAAGGCGGCGGTACGCCGCGGCTGGGACCGCATGACCGACAACGACGACGATTACTACCGCAGCCACTACACCAGCAACTACAGCTCGCTGGGCGGTTCGTACGAGGATTATGCGCCGGCCTATTCCTATGGCAGCCAGATGCGCAGCGACAGCCGATACGCCAACCGCCCGTGGGACGATGTCGAGAGCGACCTGCGCAGCGACTGGGAAACCCGTTATCCGGGCTCGACCTGGGAGCGCATGAAGGCCGCCGTGCGCCGTGGCTGGGACCGCATGACCGACGACAACAGCAGCTCGCGCACCTACTAAGCTGCCCTTGAGCCCGGCCACGCCGGGCTGCACCATCACGGCGCCTGCGGGCGCCGTTTTCGTTTGCGGAAACCCGCTGTCGCCGCTCTGGCGACATGGCGGGCACAGCTGGGCAGCCGCGCGCCCGCCCGGACGCGATTGGAGTAATCTCGATTCAACGGTCCAGCGAACGAGGAGCCCACCCGATGTCCAGCACCATTCCCGAACCCCAGCCGCAGGAAGGCACGCAGCCAGGTCTCTCCATTCCGGTGATCGAGGAAAGGCTCGAAGTGGGCACCCGCGTCGCCGAGACCGGCCGCGGCGTACGGATCCACAAGACGGTATCGGAACAGCCGGTGACCATCGACGAGCGCCTGGCGCGCGAGGAGGTGGAAGTCAGGCATGTTCCCGTGGACCGCATCGTCGCCGCCGACCAGGCGCCGGCGACCCGCTACGAAGGCGAGACCCTGGTGGTGCCGGTTCTGGAGGAGGTGCTGGTGGTCGAACGCCGCCTGCGCATCAAGGAAGAACTGCACATCACCCGTGTCCGGCGCGAGGAGCGCTACCAGGACGAGGTCATGCTCAAGTCCGAGCAGGTCCACGTCGAACGCTTCGATGAGCCGGCCGAGGCAAGCAGGCCAGGCACGCCGCCGGCGTCATGACAACCACCATCACGGAGGAAACGACCATGCAACATACACTTGTAGCCGTGTTCGATAACCGGACCGACGCGCAGAACGCCATGAACGAATTGCTGTCGTCGGGATTCTCCAAAGGGGAAGTACGTTTGTCGAACGCCGACCCGACCGGCCAGACGGACAGCGCGACCGGCGAATCCGACATCGCCGGCGACCGCGACCTGGCCCACGACCGCGCCGGCGATTCCAGCAGCCTGGGCATCGCCGCCAGCATCAAGCATTTCTTCAGCGACCTGTTCGGCAGCGACAATCCGGACCACGTCAGCCGCTACGAAGGCGCGGTGACCCGCGGGCACCACGTGCTGACCGTGACCGCCTCCTCCCTGCCGGAAGTCGAGCGCGCCGCCGACATCGTCGAGCGCTACGGCCCGACCGACATCGACGAGCAGGCTTCCGGCTTCGGAGAGGTGCCGTCCGGCGCCGGCGCGATGCGCATGGGGACCAGCAGCGGCATGCAGGCGGCGCCGATGTCGCAGCAGTCCGCGTCCTCCCAGTCCGCGGCCGCCCCGGTGCAGAGCCAGCAGCGCGTGCAGGACCAGGCCCTGGACAACCCGGGCGACCGCAAGCTGTTCCAGCAGCAGTCGCTGAACCAGGCCGAGCCGATGGGCACCACCTACCAGGAGCCGATGGGCAAGAGCGGCCTGAGCGCGACAGGCGGCACCTCGCTGCACGGCTCGACCCTGCAGGAGAACCCGGTCCAGGGATCGTCGCTCGAAGGCACCCCGCAGGGGCTGGGCACGGGCGGCTCGATCCAGGGCTCGTCGACCGGCAACCCGGTCCGTTCGGATTCCCAGCAATATGCGGGCGTCCCGGCGTCGGGCGCATCGCGCCTGGCCTCGCAGCAGCGCGGCGGCTCGCGCATCTATTCGCGCGGCGACATGGGACAATCGGGCTACTCGACGGGGGCGGACATCGACGACGACACCTACTTCCGCGAGCATTTCAGCTCCACCTACGGCGCCGACAGCTCCTATGACGACTACGCCCCGGCCTACCGCTACGGCAGCCAGATGCGCGGCGACAGCCGCTATCGCAGCCGCCAGTGGGACGAGGTCGAGAACGATCTGCGCAGCGACTGGGAAACGCGTAATCCCGGTTCCACCTGGGAGAAAATGAAGTCCGCCGTCCGCCGCGGCTGGGACCGCATGACCGGCGACGATGACGACGCCTACTACCGCAGCCACTACAGCTCGGCCTACGCGAGCAGCGGCAAGAGCTACGACGAGGTCGCACCGGCCTACGCCTACGGCAATGAGATGGCGCGCAGCGAGATCTACCGCAACCGCCCCTGGGACGAGGCCATGCCCAGCCTGCGCAGCGACTGGGAAAGCCGCAACGGCACGACGGCCACGGGCGGGACCTCCGCCACCGGCTCCGCATGGGAAGACATGAAGGACGCAGTGCGCCATGGCTGGAACCGCATGACCGGCGCCCTGTCGGACGATGACGACAGCTACTACCGCAACCACTACACCTCGACCTACGGCACGAGCGGGGAGTCCTACGACACCTACCGTCCGGCCTACGAGTACGGCAGCTCGATGCACCGCAACCCGCAGTACAGCAACCGGGCCTGGGACGACGAGCTCGAGAACGAGCTGCGCAGCGGCTGGCAGAGCCGTTATCCGGGCGGCCCGAGCACCTGGGACAAGGTCAAGGAAGCGGTGCGTCACGGCTGGAACCGCCTGACCTATTGACGGCGACTGGTACGGCTGGAAAGCATAGCGGCGCCCGAGGGCGCCGCTTTTTCTACTGCGTCGGTACGTTGATTTACTGCGCGAAGGCCTCGGCCGCCGGCGTGATCTTCACCGCTTCCGGCTTGATGCCCAGCTTCATCGAGCCGATCATCCGGTCTTCATCCAGCAGGGACTGCGGCTTGTTGGCGTCGTAGGTGATCGGCGAGAAGGCGTCGCTCACCAGCTTATCCTTCAGACCGGCCGCATCCTTGGTGATGATCACCACCGACAGGTTCTTCGCCGACAGGTGGCGCTTGATCGCCGCATTGACCTCGGCCGCCGTGAGCTTGCCCAGGCCGTCGCGCATCATGCGGGTGAATTCCGGCGTGTTGTACCACTGGGCGTCGAGGGCGTAGCCCAGCTGCTGGTCCTGGGTCGCGGTCATCACGAACACGTTCTTCATCAGGTAGTCGCGGGTGGTGGCGAAATCCTGCTCGCTCAGGCCCTGGTCGACCAGCCTGCCCAGTTCGTGCAGAGCGACACGCAGCGCGAAATGGCCGTTCTGCGGCGCCACCGGGCGGATCCAGACTTCGAACAGCTGCGCCTTGCGGCCCAGGTTCGGGTTCGGGAAGAACTGGAACATGCCGCGCGGGAAGGCCTCGATATAGGCATAGTCGCCATAGTTCATGCCGCGCTCTTCGCGGATGCGCTGGTACAGGCGGGCGCTCGAGGCGCGGTGCTCGCCCAGCCAGGTCTTGGCCAGCCACAGGGCCGGGAAGTCCGGGTGCGCACGGGTGACGGCGATCGGCAGGCCGAAGGAAATCGCGGTGGCGCGGGTGTTCTTCTCCACGATTTCCACTTCCAGGCCGTTCGGCATGCGCCCGCGCGGCGCCGTGGTGGCCGCCAGGCCGGCGCCTGGCGCCAGGCGCGCGAGCTGGGTCTTGAGCGAAGCGACCATCTGGTCCGAGACGTCGCCCGAGATGCCCACGCGCACGGCGCCTTGCGCATACGCCTGGCGGTAGAAGGCCTTCACGTCGTCCAGGGTGATCGCGTCCAGGCCCTTGACCGTGCCCAGCACCGGGTGGCCATAGGGCGTGCCGGCGAAGACATTGGCCTGCAGGCGCTCCTTGCCGAACTCCTCCTCGTTGTTGTCCTTCAGGTCCAGCACCAGGGCGTTGCGCTGGGCATCCTTCAGGCGGCGGAAGTCCTCTTCGCGGAAACCCGGATCGACCAGCAGCGGCATGGCGATGGCCATGAAGCTGTTCCAGTTGTCCTTGTGGGTGGAACCGGTGAAGGTGGTCATTTCCTTGTCGGTCTGCTCGGTGAAGCTGCCGGCCAGCGGGAACAGGGCCTTGGTCACCTCGTCGATCTTGCGCTCGCGCGAACCGGCGCTGGCGACCATGGCGGCGGTGAGGGCGGCCAGGCCTTCCTTGCCTTGCGGGTCATGGGCCGAACCGGCCGCGAACAGCAGCTTGAAGCGGATCTGCGGCAGGGCCGATTTCTGCACCAGCACGTCGAAGTTCGCGGCGCCGGCCTTGGGCGCGAAATCGGCCAGCTTCGGCAGGGCCTCGATGCCGGCCGGCAGGGCGTCGTGCGCCAGGGTGGTCACGACCATGGAGTCGTCGACCAGGTACTTGCGCGCGGCGGCCTGCAGGTCGGCCGGCGTCAGGCTGTCCACCACGCGGTAGTAGCGGTTCAGGGTGCCGTAGGAACGGTCGAAATGCACATAGGACGCCAGGGTCGAGGCAATCTGCTCGGTGTTGTCCAGCGAGCGGATCAGGCCGTATTTCTGGGCCGACTTGGCGTCTTCCAGCGCCTGGGCCGTCACCGGCTCGTCGCGCAGCCTGGCCACGGTCTGCAGGATGGCGTCGCGCACATACAAAGTATCGAGCGGCTGCTTGACGCGGGCGCCGATGGTGGCCAGGGTCGGATCGACCCGGTTCGGGGCGTAGTCGAACAGCTGGTCGACCTTCTGCTCATCCTGCACCAGGCGCTTGTACAGCGGCGAGGTGCGCCCGAAAGACAGCGAGAGCAGCATCGACAGCGCGGCCTGGTCCTTGGCCTTGTCCGAGAACGCCGGGGCGCGGAAGGCGACCGTCACCAGCGGTAGGGTCGGGGTCTGCCAGGCCACGTGGCGGTACTGGGCGCCGCGCGGGGCCGGCTCGGCCGGGACCGGTGCCTTGTAGCTGCCGCGTTTCCACCCGGACCAGTATTTTTCGACCATGGCGATGGCCTTGGCCGGCTCGACGTCGCCGGCGATGATCACGGTGGTCTTCTCCGGCCGGTACCAGCGGTCGAAGAACACCTTCGAATACTCGTACTGGTTGGGCATGTCCTCGATGTCCTTGAGGAAGCCCATGGTGGTGTGCTTGTAGGTGTGGGTGGTGAAGGCGGCGTCGCGCTGCACCTCGAACAGCTTCTGCATCGGGTTCGCGCTGTTCTTGTTGTATTCGCCCAGCACGGCCCGCGACTCGGTCTTGAACGCCTCGACCGGATAGGACAGGTGCTGGAAGCGGTCGGCCTCGACCTTCAGCACGGTTTCCAGGTCCTGCTTGGCGAAGGTGGTGTAGTAATTGGTCAGGTCGTCGCTGGTGTAGGCGTTCTGGCGCGCACCTGCCTCCGTGATGATCTTCTGGTACTTCTCCGGTGGATAGCTTGGCGTCCCGCGGAACATCATGTGCTCGAAGAAGTGGGCGAAGCCCGACTTGCCCGGCTCGATTTCGTTGCGCGAACCGGTCTGCACCGGGATCTGGACCGAGACCAGGTTCGGGAAGCCGGTCGGCACCACGATCACCTTGAGGCCGTTCGGCAGGGTTTTTTCGGTGGCCTTGAAAGGCAGGACGTCGCCGGCGGCGCTCTTGGCGGGGGCGGCATGGGCCGGCGCGGCCAGCAGCAGGGCCGGGATCAGCGTCGCGAGCGTGGTGCGCGACAGGGTCGAGGTGAACACGTTGTCTCCTTGGAAAATACGCTAAGCGCGCAGCATAGAATATTCGACAAGGAAAGAACAGCAGTATCAGCCATGCATATGCAGGGTGGGCGGCGCAGGTCTTTACGCCGCTTCGCTCATCGGCAGGCTGATGCGGTTGCGGCCCAGGTGCTTGGCCCGGTACAGGGCGGCGTCGGCGATGGCGACCAGCTGGCTGGCGTTGTTGTCCGGCCCCGCGATGGCGGTGGCGGCGCCGATCGACACCGTCACATGCTTGCCGGGCGCGAAGCGGCAGGGCAGCTGGAGCTGCTCGACCCGCGCGCGGATGCGCTCGGCGACGATGGCCGCGCCCTTGAGCGACTGGTTGGGCAGGATCACGGCGAACTCCTCGCCGCCGTAGCGCGCCACCAGGTCGTTGGCCCGCATCTCGCTCGCCACCGCCCTGGCGACGCGCTTCAGGCATTCGTCGCCGCCCAGATGGCCGTGGGCGTCGTTATAGGCCTTGAAGTTGTCCACGTCGACCATCAGCAGCGACAGCGGCTGCTGCTGGCGCAGCGCGCGGGCCCACTCGGCGTGCAGGGTGTCGTCGAAGCAGCGGCGGTTGGCCAGCCCGGTCAGGCCGTCGCGGGTGGCCAGCTGCTCCAGGGCGACCTGGGCCATCTTTTCGTCGGTCAGGTCGCGCAGGGTCTCGACCACGGCCGACAGGCGCCCGCCCCCGTCGAAGATGGGACTGGCGTCGGCCGCCAGGTAGCGCCGCCGCCCGGCGCGCGGCATGTCGCACCAGCTTTCGACCGACAGGCCGGCCGGCGAGGCCGGGTGCGCACCGCCGTGTCCGTCGTGGTGAGCGCCCTCGCGCGGATAGATGCCGCGCGCCGTTTCGGCGCGGCCCTGCAGCACCAGGTCGGCCAGGGTGGGCTGGGGCTGCTCGTAGAAGCTGCGCCAGTGGTCGGTGGTGCCCAGCACCTCGTCCGCCGGCACGCCGGTGAGATGCTCGCAGGCGCGGTTCCAGATCATCACCCGCGAGCGCGTATCCAGCACGAACACGGGCACCGACAGGCTCTCCATCAGCTGGCCGACGAAGGCCACGTCCTGGACCATGGTGAGCGGACCAGGCGCCGGGGCGGCGAGCTGGCTGGCTGTCGGAGGAAGGGTGCTGATCATGTGCCGTCCTTTGCAGTCGCGGTAAGCAGCCGGATGGCCGCTGCTAGGAAGCAATTCTGCTACCGCGGATAGAACGACCTATTGATTTTCAGCAAGAATACAGGCGTGCTCCAGTGCGCGGCCGCTCAGGCCAGTTCGGCAACCTCCCGGGCTGGAATGCTGAGCGTCATTCGCCGCCGGCCCGGCGCCGGCTCGGCCAGGCGCAGGCTGGCGCCCAGCGCATGGAGGCGCTCCCGCAGCTCGTCGGGCAGGCTGTCTTCCGCGATCGCCGCGTCGCCGTCGAGCTGCAGGCTCAGGCGGTCGGCGCCCTCGGCCAGCCGCACGTGCAGCTCGGCGGCGCCCCGGCGCCCGGCGCTGGCCGCCACTTCCTGCAGCACCCGGAACACGGCCAGCCGGGCGGCGCGCTCGGCCGGCGGCGCGGCCGGGTCGGTGCCGGCGTCGAAACGGTAGCGCAGGCCGGACAAGCGGGACTGGTCCTGCAGCACATGCTGCAGTGCCTGGCGCAGTCCTTCCTGCCGGCCGATCGGACGCAGGGCGCCGGCAACGGCCCGGACCGCCGTGATCGCGCCGTCGATGTTGGCGAGGGCGCCGTCGAGGCGGCTCGCCAGCTGGGGCGCGGCGTCGGCGCCGTCCTGCAGGCAGCTGAGTTCGGCCCGCAAGCGGCTCAGGCGGCTGCCAAGCTGGTCGTTCAGGTCGCGCGCGATGCGGGAGCGCTCGCCTTCGCGCACGCCTTCCTGGCGCCGCACCAGCCGGCACAGCACGTCGTGGTGCTCGGCCAGCGCCTGGTCCGCATGGCTGCGCGCTTCGCGCTCGGCGGCGAGCTGCAGCTGCAGGGCATGGGCGCGTTCCTCGGTGCCGAGGCTGCGCCGCAGGCCGAGGAAGGCCAGCAGCAGCGCCGCCAGCGTCACCAGCGCGCAGGCCAGCAGCTCCGGAGGCACCGCACGCAGTGCGGCCGGGACGGGCAAACCGGCCCAGGCCGCGGAGGGGGCGGCTGCGAACAGGGCGGCTAGGAATGCAGAGGGCTTGGTCATGGCGTCCTTCTTACGCGATTCGGAATGTTCCGCAAGACTTCGGTAAGAACTTACCTTGGTCCCGAGCCAGGAATATTGTTAATGCTCAAGTTTTACGCAGACGGCAGGCTGGCAGCGCAGGGGCGACGGCAGGTGCGCCCGGCGCCGGGGCGCGCTATAATGGAAGGTTGACGAGCGCCTTACCCTACATAACGTGACCTACAGCATCAAAGAAATGTTCTACACCCTGCAGGGCGAAGGCGCCCATGCGGGACGTCCGGCCGTGTTCTGCCGCTTCTCGGGCTGCAACCTGTGGAGCGGCCGCGAGGATGACCGCGCCAGCGCGGTCTGCACCTTCTGCGATACCGATTTCGTCGGCACCGACGGCGAAGGCGGCGGCAAGTTCAAGGACGCGGCCGCGCTGGCCGCCGCGATCGACAGCCTGTGGCCGCCGGCCTACACCCCCAGCAAGTACGTGGTCTTCACCGGGGGCGAGCCGCTGCTGCAGCTGGACGCCGCCCTGATCGACGCCATGCACGCGCACGGCTTCACGATCGCCATCGAGACCAACGGCACCCTGCCGGTGCCGCCGGGCGTGGACTGGGTGTGCGTGAGCCCCAAGATGGGCTCCAGGCTGGTGGTCGAGAAGGGCAACGAGATCAAGGTGGTGATTCCGCAGGCGAACCAGGACCTGGCCGCCTACGAGCACCTCGATTTCGAGAACTTCTACGTCCAGCCGATGGACGGCCCGCTGGCCGCCCACAACACCCGCCTGGCGATCGAGACCTGCCGCCGCAACCCCAAGTGGAAGCTCAGCCTCCAGACCCATAAACTCCTCCAGATTCCCTAATTGAGATTGACCAGGCTTCCATGCTGACGATTACCCGCAAGCTCGAATTCGATGCCGGCCACCGGATTCCCGACCACAAGAGCCAGTGCCGCAACCTGCACGGCCACCGCTACACCCTCGAGATCACCCTGCAAGGGGCCGTGATCGACGCCGACGGCAACTCCGACAACGGCATGATCATGGACTTCTCGGACGTCAAGGCGCTGGCCAAGCAGCACCTGGTGGACGTCTGGGACCACGCTTTCCTGGTCTACGACAAGGACGAGAAGGTGCGCGACTTCCTGGCCTCGCTGCCGGGCCACAAGACCGTCGTGATCGACCGCATCCCGACCGTCGAGAACCTGGCCCAGGTCGCCTTCGGCATCCTGAAGACCGTGTTCACCGACCGCTACGGCACCGGCCTGCGCCTGCACAAGCTGGTGCTGCACGAGACCCCGAACTGCTGGGCAGAGATCGTCGATGCCTGAGAAATACATGGCACTCGCCCTGCTGGAAGCGCGCAAGGCGTGGGAGCAGGGCGAGGTGCCGGTGGGCGCGGTGGTGGTCAGGGACGGCGAGGTGATCGCGACCGGCTATAACCAGCCGATCGGCAGCCACGACCCGACCGCCCACGCCGAAATCGTGGCCTTGCGCGCCGCCGCTGGAAAACTCGGCAATTACCGGCTGCCGGGCTGCGAGCTCTACGTGACCCTGGAGCCCTGCATCATGTGCTCCGGCGCCATGATGCACGCTCGCCTGGCGCGGGTGGTCTATGCGGCGCTCGACCCCAAGACCGGCGCCTGCGGCTCGGTGGTCGACCTGTTCGCCGAGGAGCGCCTCAACCACCACACGGAAGTGGTGGGCGGCGTGCTGGCCGACGAGGCCAGCCAGCTGCTGAAATCCTTCTTCGCCGAGCGCCGCGCCGCCGCGCGCAAGCTGCCCGCCGCCTGATCCCGGGGGGGCCGCCATTGCTGGCGGCCTCGAGGCTTGTCCCGCATGAGCGCCGCCCCCACGGCGAAAGTGTTATGCTGATTCCAAGCCGTCCCGCACGGCGACGACAGAGAGCTTAACCAATATCGCTTAACCAATATCGATACTGCGCCGCATGTTACTGGCATTGCGAGCGCGGAACCACCCGTCATGCCGACCCTGAATGCCAATGGACTGCGCATCGCCTTCGACACCGCGGGCGACCCCAAGGCCGTACCACTGCTGCTGGTACACGGACTAGGCATGCAGCTGACCGCCTGGCCCGATGAGTTCGTCGAGGGCCTGGTCGAGCTCGGTTTCTATGTGATCCGCTTCGACAACCGCGATTGCGGCTTGTCGACCAAGTTCGAGCAGGCCGGCGTTCCCAATCTGTTCCTGGCCCGCCTGAAGTCCAGGCTGGGCTGGTCGCTGCGTCCGGCCTATCGCCTCGAGGACATGGCCGAGGATGCGCTGGGCGTGCTGTCCGCGCTGGGCGTGGCGCGTGCCCATGTGGTCGGGGTGTCGATGGGCGGCATGGTGGCCCAGATCCTGGCGGCCCGTCACCCGCAACGGGTATTGAGCCTGACCTCGATCATGTCGAGCAGCGGCCGGCGCGGCCTGCCGGGCCCGCTGCCGAAAGTGCGCCAGGCGCTGGCGCGCAAGCCGGCCAACCCCGCCGACCTGGACAGTATCGTCGACCATACGGTCGCCCTGCTGCGGGAAATCGGCAGCCCCGCCTATCCGACCCCGGAAAAAGCCCTGCGCAAGCGCGTGGCCCGTACTCTGCGGCGCAGCTATTGCCCTGGCGGCCTTGCGCGCCAGATGATGGCGGTGGCCGCCGGCGGCGACCGCAGCGCCGAGCTGCGCAGGATCGGTGCGCCCACCCTCGTGATCCATGGCGCCGCCGATCCGCTGGTGCCGCTGGCCTGCGGCCAGGACACCGCCGAGCAGATCCCGGGCGCCCGGCTCGAGGTCATCGAAGGCATGGGCCACGATTTGCCGCCCCAGCTTGTGGAGCGGCTCCTCGCCTTGATCGACGCCCATGCCCGGGGTAAGATGCTGCCAGACTCAACACCGCGGCTCTTCGTCAAACAGTGATCACCCCACACATCGGCATCGCCATCGTGGCGCCGGGCGGCTACACGTCCGACCCCGCATCCGTCGAACGCGCCATCACGCGCCTCGAAGCCCAGGGCTGCCTGGTCCATAACTATTACGACCAGGCCGCCATCCACCAGCGCTTCGGCGGCACCGACGAGGGCCGGCTGGCGCAACTGCATGCCGCCGTAGCCGATCCCGATGTCCAGCTGATCATCGCGCTGCGCGGCGCCTACGGCATGACCCGGCTGCTGCCGGAGATCGACTTCGAGGCCATCGCGGCCAGCGGCAAGATCGTGGTCGGCTTTTCCGACGTGACGGCCCTGCAGATGGGCCTGCTGGCCAAAACCGGCGCCCTGAGCTATGCCGGGCCGATGATCGCCGGCGACTTTGGCGCCAGGGAGACCGATCCCTTCACCATCGACCAGTTCTGGCGCTGCCTGGCCGGGCCGACCCATACCATCCGCGAGCAGGCCGCCGGGAACCCGGAACTGGAAGTCTGCGGCACCGTCTGGGGCGGCAACCTGGCGATGATCGTCTCGCTGCTGGGCACGCCGTACTTCCCGCGGGTGGAGGGCGGCATCCTGTATGTGGAAGACATCAACGAGCATCCTTACCGGGTGGAGCGCATGCTGCTCCAGCTGCAGCAGGCCGGTGTGCTGGACCGGCAGCGCGCCGTGATCCTGGGCGACTTGTCCGGCTACCGGCTCAGCCCGCAGGACAACGGCTACGATTTCGACGCGATGCTGGCCTACCTGCGCGCGACACTGCCGGTGCCGGTCCTGACCGGCCTGAGCTTTGGCCATATCCAGCGCCGGGTGACCATTCCCTTCGGCGCCCAGGGCCGCCTGGTCTCGAACGCCGGGGGCTTCACGCTCACGCTATCGGATTACCCGACGGTCCGCCGTGGCTGAGCGGCTCGGGCAGCATACCTATTACAGGGCGAGTTCTTCGCCCGACAGCTATCCATCCCTGCAGGGCGAGCGCGAATGCGCCGTTTGCATCATCGGCGCCGGCTTCGCCGGCCTGGGCACGGCGATGTCGCTGGCCGAGCGCGGCGAGCGCGACGTGGTCGTGCTGGAGGCCGAGGAGGTCGGCCACGGCGCTTCGGGCCGCAACGGCGGCTTCGTGTTCGGCGGTTTCTCGCTCGGCGAGCGGGCGCTCCAGCGCAGCGCCGGGACGGCCGCCCGCCAGCTGTACGGCGACACCCTGGCGGCGGTGGGCCTGATCCGCGAACGTATCCGCCGCCACGACATCGCCTGCGAAGCCCGCGAGAGCGGGGTCATCCTGGCCAACTGGTTCAACGACGACCGCATCCTGTTCGAGCAGCAGCGTTTCATGGCCGAGCACATGGGGGTGCAATGGCAGCACCTGGGCCGGGACGAGTTGTCCGACCGGCTGCGGACGCGCCGCTACAAGGGCGGCCTGTTCGAGCCGGGCGGCTTCCATTTCCACCCGCTGAAATACGCCCAGGGCCTGGCGCGCACCCTGGCCCGGTCCGGCGTCACGATCCACGAGCGCAGCCGCGTCACGTCGATCCGCCGCCGCGAGGGCGGCTGGCTGGTCGTGACGGCGCAGGGAACGGTGGCGGCGCGCGAACTGGTGGTCTGCTGCGGCGGCTATCTGGCCAGCCTGCACCGGCGGCTGCGCGCCGCCATCCTGCCGATCGCCACCTATGTGATGGCCACCGAGCCGCTGGGCGAGCGCCTGGCCTCGAGCATCCGCACCGAGGCGGCGGTCTACGACACCCGCTTCGCCTTCGACTATTACCGGGCCTTGCCGGACACCCGACTATTGTGGGGCGGCCGCATTTCGATCCTGCACCGCTCGCCGCGCGCCGTGGCCAGGCTGCTCTACGGCGACATGCTGAAGGTCTATCCCCAGCTCAAGGGGGTGCGGGTCGAACATGCGTGGAGCGGCCTGATGAGCTACGCGCGCCACAAGATGCCCCAGGTCGGCCGCCTTCCGGACGGATTGTGGTACGGCATGGGCTTCGGCGGCCACGGCGTCGCCCCGACCACCCTGGCCGGCGAATTGCTGGCCGGTGCGCTGACCGGGGACGGCGGCCGCCTGCGCCAGTACGCGCGCTGGGGCTTGCTATGGACCGGCGGTCCGGCCGGCCTGGCGGCGGCCCAGGCGACTTACTGGTACTACGGCCTGCGCGACCTGCTGCGCCGCTAATCAGGAGACACGCCTGCGCGTAATGCGAGGCGTCTTCTATAGCGAGAACCTCGGATCAAGCGGTCTTGACCTGACGCTTCTGTGGTCTGCGCTCTACCCAATGAGAATAAGTCCTGTGGCTTTGGAGTATCTTGGCCGGCTCTACGCGGGCAGTCACTCCCTCGCCGTGCAATTATCGTTTTGCACGGCAAGAGTACCGCTGCCGCAGAATCGAACTATTCAACCAGCGTCCCGTGGTTTACGGCTAATGCTCTGCATTAGCCCTAATACTCCGATTCCGAAGAGTAAAAGTACAGCAGGTTCGGGCACCGGATTCTCTTCACTCATCGGGGCGGCAAAGTTGTCGAGCGTTGTGAATAGCGTGGTATTTTGTCCGATTTCGCTCACGTCAATCGAGTTAATCTGTGCTGTGAGATCTGCGTTGCCGAGCGCGATAATGTCCGCTCGCACCTGATCAAATTTGTCTGGGTCAAACTGAAGATCCGAAACGCCAAGATCGGACATCGTGGCGAGCAAGGCGGTAAGATTTCCTCCAACTAAACTGTCGCAGCCCTCTATGTCTTGAAAAAACGATTGCATCGCGTTTAGCTGGATTGCCGCGAACGTCGCGTTTTCTGCCAATACCGCTCCTTGATAACGCTCCATGGAAACAAGCGCATTCTGCCGGGCTTCCAGGCAGCGCGTCATCGACGACGTCAACTGCGACATTGCGGCGTCGAATTGGGCATCAAGCCAGCTCTGGAAAGGGGTGTCTGTATTTGAATACGTTGCGACTACCGTATAGTTGGCGTCCGGCGGATCCTGAGCAATTTTACGCTCAACATCGGAGACGTGGCTTGCGTAGACGCCAACGACACCGGCAGCCACAAGCGCCATTGCCGGTAGCGAACCGGCCCCAATCGCCGCGACAGCTGCTGCCGCCAGCGCAACGTAGCCAAGCCACTCCAGGACGGGACTCTCATTGTCGGAAGTCAGGCCTGGCGCAATCACCCCGAGGCAGCCCTTTAAGCCTTCCGCGCATCCGATCGCATTCAAGACATTACTCACCTTGTTTGTTTCGTCCGCAGATTTTGCCCAGCGCGCTTTCTCTTGCTGACTCAGCGCTACCTTGACGGCGCCGGACGTCAAGACCGCGGCTTGGTCGCCCCGGACGGTTTTCCCGTTAATGCCGGAAACGGAGAAGTACGCGTCGGTAAAGTTCGAATTGGACGCCGATACTGAGCGCGTGAGGAGGGAAAGCGAATTGATGTTGGCTGTGTTAAATGAAAAACTTTGCAGATCAGCCAGCCCATAACTCCAGGTCGCCGTTCCCAACTCAGGCACAGTTGCACCCCATGAGAATTGGAAGTTTGTGATGTTTCCTCGCCCGATCACGGTGCCGCCTGGCAAAGGAAAATTAATGCTGTACGTGAAGCTGCCTTGTCCACCGAAGATTCCCGTGGCAGTACCCGTATTGTCGCGGGCCGTATAATCAAATGTAACCGTCTCCAATACCGCAGCGTGAGCCAGACCATTATTTAGCCCGGCGCATAGGCCGAGCAACACTAGCAGCTTTCTCATATGGGCTCCCCTCAGTCCAACGTAGAGTAGACGACTGGCCAGGCGCAGACCTATACGCGAGCAGTAAGCCCCAAATCGAAGCGCTGGCCAACCAAGTAACCGCGTCAACTAGAAAAGCGAGTTTTATGCCCGTTATATAAACACCTGTTTTCTCTTCGTATTTACTCTGCGAAATGGGCGAGTTGTAAGAAAACTCGACCGCCACCTTGGTCGTTTCCGAAGGTAATGCTGCCGTCTCTGGCCTTGCGCGCCCAGGCGTCGATGCCGATCTGCACCGCGCCGGCTTCGCAGGGATGTCGAGCGCGAAGCTGTAAGGGCCGAGGTTGCCATGGCTGACCTGTCCGCTCACCTCCCAACCGGATTGCGCCTGCGCTGCCGGATATCACCCCAGGCATCCGAGCAGCAGGGGCGCATCGAAGAAGCACGCGTGATGCCCACCTCCTGTGCTTCGGTGCGCCAAGCATAGCAAGCGCAGCTGCGCCCACGTTTCGTTCGCAGGGCGTTCCGGACCAAAACAAGTGACAATACAACATCGCCGCCGCCTCCCAAGGAGGGGCCCGGGATGGTAGAATAGCCGGTTATCCGATCGGCGAAATCCGCCGACCAACGCTTCCAAAGGTACACCGTGCTCTCTACTGCCAATATCACGATGCAATTCGGCGCCAAGCCGCTGTTCGAAAACATTTCCGTCAAGTTCGGCGAAGGCAACCGCTACGGCCTGATCGGCGCGAACGGCTGCGGCAAGTCGACTTTCATGAAGATCCTCGGCGGCGACCTCGAGCCGTCCGCCGGCAACGTCAGCCTGGACCCGGGCGAGCGTCTCGGCAAGCTGCGCCAGGACCAGTTCGCCTACGAAGACGTGCGCGTGCTCGACGTCGTCATGATGGGCCACACCGAGCTGTGGAACGCCATCTCGGAGCGCGACGCCATCTACGCGAACCCGGAAGCGACCGACGAAGACTACATGCGCGCCGCCGAGCTCGAAGGCAAGGTCGCGGAATACGACGGCTATTCGGCCGAAGCGCGCGCCGGCGAGCTGCTGCTCGGCCTGGACATCGCCAGCGACCTGCACCAGGGCCCGATGAGCGCCGTGGCGCCCGGCTGGAAGCTGCGCGTGCTGCTGGCCCAGGCCCTGTTCTCGAATCCGGACATCCTGCTGCTGGACGAACCGACCAACAACCTGGACATCAACACGATCCGCTGGCTGGAAGACATCCTCAACGAGCGCAACTCGACGATGATCATCATTTCCCACGACCGCCACTTCCTGAACCAGGTCTGCACCCACGTGGCCGACATGGACTACGGCACCCTGAAGGTCTATCCGGGCAACTACGACGACTACATGCTGGCGTCGACCCAGGCCCGCAACCAGCAGCTCGCCAACAATGCCAAGGCCAAGGAAAAGGTCGCGGAACTGCAGGACTTCGTGCGCCGCTTCTCGGCCAACAAATCCAAGGCGCGCCAGGCGACCTCGCGCGCCAAGCAGATCGACAAGATCAAGATCGAGGAATTCAAGCCTTCCTCGCGCGCCTATCCCTTCGTGCGCTTCGAAGGCGAGAAGAAGCTGCACCGCCTGGCGGTGGAGACCGAAGGCCTGTCGAAAGCCTATGACCGCCAGCTGTTCAAGAATTTCTCGATCATGGTCGAGGCCGGCGAACGCATCGCGATCATCGGCGCCAACGGCGCCGGCAAGACCACCTTGCTGCGCTGCATCGGCGGCAAGGAGATCACCGGCCTCGACGCCGACCAGGGCCGCGTGAAGTGGGCCGAGAACGCCAACGTCGGCTACATGCCGCAGGACCCGACCGAGGAATTCGCCGGCGGCGAGAACCTGACCGACTGGATGGGCCAGTGGACCCAGGAAGGTGACGACGACCAGGCCGTGCGCTCCATCCTGGGCCGCCTGCTGTTCGGCGGCGATGAAGTGAAGAAATCGGTGAAAGTGCTGTCCGGTGGCGAAAAGGGCCGCATGATGTACGGCAAGCTGATGCTGGGCCGCCACAACGTCATGCTGCTGGACGAACCGACCAACCACATGGACATGGAATCGATCGAGTCCCTCAACATCGCGCTCGACAAATACGCCGGCACCCTGGTGTTCGTGTCGCACGACCGCGAATTCGTGTCCTCGCTGGCCACCCGCATCCTGGAGATCCGCGAGAACGAGATCGTCGACTTCCAGGGCAACTACGAGGAATACCTGAAGAGCCAGGGCATCGACTGATGAGGCAGGGCAGGGCGACCTGCCCTCTGCAGCTTCCGTTTCATTGTGAGATCATAGCTTTATGAACACAGTCCTTCCGATCAAGACCTACGAATACGACCGCCCGGTCGCCGGCGCCGCCTGTACCGCCGAAGCCTGGGCCCGTACGCCCGCCGCGCCGAGCGCGGCCGAAAAAACCGAGCTCAAGGAACGCATCCGCCGCCTGCTCAAGGAGCGCGATGCGGTGCTGGTGGCCCACTATTACGTGGACGCCGACCTGCAGGACCTGGCCGAGGAAACCGGCGGCTGCGTCTCGGACTCGCTGGAAATGGCGCGCTTCGGGCGCGACCACCCGGCCAAGACCCTGGTGGTCGCCGGCGTGCGCTTCATGGGCGAAACCTCGAAGATCCTGAACCCGGAAAAGACGGTGCTGATGCCGGACCTGGACGCGACCTGCTCGCTGGACCTGGGCTGCCCGGCCGACGAGTTCGCGGCCTTCTGCGACCAGCATCCGGATCGCACGGTGGTCGTGTACGCCAACACCAGCGCCGCCGTGAAGGCGCGCGCCGACTGGATGGTGACCTCGTCGATCGGCCTGGACATCGTCAAGCACCTGCACGAGCAGGGCAAGAAGATCCTGTGGGCGCCGGACCGCCACCTGGGCGCCTGGATCCAGAAGCAGACCGGCGCCGACATGCTGCTGTGGCAAGGTTCCTGCCTGGTGCACGACGAATTCAAGGGCATCGAACTCGACCTGCTCAAGGCCGAGCACCCGGACGCCAAGGTGCTGGTGCACCCGGAATCGCCGGCTTCGGTGGTGGCCCAGGCCGACGTGGTCGGCTCGACCACCCAGCTGATCAACGCCGCGCGCGACCTGGACGCCAGCACCTTCATCGTCGCCACCGACAACGGCATCCTGCACAAGATGCGCATGGCCGCGCCGGGCAAGACCTTCATCGAAGCCCCGACCGCCGGCAACAGCGCGACCTGCAAGAGCTGCGCCCACTGCCCGTGGATGGCCATGAACGGCTTGCGCAACCTGGCCGAAGTGCTGGAGAGCGGCGCCAACCAGGTGCACGTCGATCCGGAGATTGGCCGCCAGGCCAAGCGCGCGATCGACCGCATGCTGGACTTCGCAGCCGCCAAGAAGGCCAAGGCGCTGCCGCAAGGCGCGCTGGAGCAGAACGCGACCCTGTTCTCGGGAGTGGGCCCGGCATGACGACCCTGCGCAATCCCTTCATCGACGACAACGCCTTCGACGAAAAACTGCAGGCGGCGTTCGAGCAGAACATCCTGGCCGCCTTGCTGGAAGACGTCGGCACCGGCGACCTGACCGGCATGCTGGTCCCGGGCGACACCCGCGTCCAGGCGCGGGTCATCGTGCGCGAAGCCGCCGTGCTGTGCGGCGCGCCCTGGTTCGAGGGCGTGATGCTGGCCGTCGACCAGGACCTGGACATCGACTGGAAATACGCCGAGGGCGACCTGATGAGCGCGGACTCCGTGGTCTGCACCATCGCCGGCTCGCCGCGCTCGCTGCTGACCGCCGAGCGCGCGGCCCTGAACTTCATGCAGCTGCTGTCGGGCGTGGCAACCGTCACCCGCAAGTACGTGGACATTATCGCCGGCACCAGTGCCGCGATCCTCGACACCCGCAAGACCCTGCCGGGCCTGCGCCTGGCGCAGAAGTACGCGGTGCGCGTGGGCGGCGGCAAGAACCAGCGCATGGCCCTCTACGACGGCATCCTGATCAAGGAAAACCACATCGCGGCGGCCGGCGGCGTGACCAACGCGCTCAAGGCGGCCGACGCCCTGAACGCCGGCGTGCCGGTGCAGATCGAGGTGGAAACCATCGTCCAGCTGGAAGAAGCGCTGGCGGCCGGCGTCAAGTCGGTCCTGCTGGATAACTTCGACCTGGACATGATGCGCGAAGCGGTCAAGGTGAATGCCGGCCGCGCGCTGCTCGAAGCCTCGGGCGGCGTCAACATCGGCACCGTGCGCGCCATCGCCGAGACCGGCGTGGACCGCATCTCGATCGGCAGCCTGACCAAGGACGTGCGCGCGACCGACTACTCGCTGCGTATCGTCGGCTGATGTCGACCGCCAAGCTCAAGCGGGCGATGGGCTCGCGGCTGTTCTGGCTGGGCTTCGGCCTGCTGCTGGGACTGCCTCAGATCGCCGACGGGGTGCGCTACGACCTGAACGGCGAGCTGTTCTTCGGCGTCGGCATGGTCCTGCTGGGGATCCGCGGCTTCCTGCGCCCGGTCGTGATCGGCCGCGCCCTGCGCATGAAGGCGGACAGCGAGGCCGACACCATCGGCTCGCCGAAGCTGATCGGCGCGTTGTCGCTGTCCATGGCGGCCTTCATCGTCATCGGCGTGGTCCTGAAGATCCTTTCCCGGCCCTGAGCTAGACCCCGCTTTCGCTGGCCCGCGCCAGCGCCTCCGCGCGCGGACTGCGCAGCACGACCGGCTCGCCCACCTGGGCGGCGATCCCGTCGATGGCCGCCATCACCTTCTCCGGGTGGGCGTAATGGAACATGTGGCCGGTGCCCGGCTCCAGTTCCAGCTGGCTGTTGTGCAAGCCCTCATGCAGCCGCTCCGCATTGTGGCCCGAACTGGCGACCTTGTCCTGGGTGCCGGCCAGGATCGTGGCCGGCACCTTCAATTCTCCATAGCGCCCGGACAGCGACATCGCAGCCGGGATCATCATCGCGCTTTCCGCCGCGGCGGCGCGCAGCTGGCCGGGCCGCAGCGCCATCCACACCGGCATGCCACTGAAACGCTCGGAAACCGGCATCGGCGAGAAGGCGCGCTTGATCACCGGGCGCCAGATCATGCGGGACACCAGGGGCGACACCGTGTAGCGCATCAGGTCGCCGATCACCGGTACGGCCGGCGGCGAGGACAGCGGCGCATCGAGCCGCACACTGGGGTAGTAGTAGCCCGACATCAGGACCAGGCCGCGCACGAAGTCCGGCACCTGCAAGCCCATCGCCAGCGCCACCATGGTGCCCCAGGAATGGCCGAGGACGATGGCGGAATCGACGCCGATCTCCTGCAGCGCGCGGTGCAGCAGGCGCGCCTGCTTGTCCGGGGTCCACACGGTAGTGCGCGGCCGCTCGCTGTAGCCGAAGCCGGGGCGGTCGAAGGCGATCACGCGATAGTGGCTGGACGCCATGTCGAGCAGGCCGCTGAGCTCGAAATCCTTCGAGTACACGCCATTGCCGTGCAGGAGGACCAGCGCCGGGCCTTCGCCGCGCTCCAGGTAGTGCAGGCGTACGCCGTCCACGGTCACGAACTTGCCTTCGGGCGGATGCTCGCGCTCCACCTGGCGGGTACGGGCCTGGACGAATAGCCAGGAAGCGGCAAGTCCGGCGGCGGCCCACAGCAGTCCGGGACGCAGGCCCGAGGAAGGCCGGGAGCGCATGGAATAGCTTCGGTAAGAATCGTTCACAGTGTTCCCCTATGGTCGATGAGGGCGGGCGGCAGCCCGGGTGGCCGCGCATTCAGCAACTGCGCCACCAGCGGCAGCACGTGCTCGGCGGATTCGTCGAGCTTCAGGTGCAGCAGGTCGTCGGCCCGCGTGCGCCCGAGGTTGAGGGCGGCGATCGGTTTACCGCTCTGGGTCGCCATGCGGCAGAAGCGGAAGCCCGAGTACACCATCAGCGAAGAGCCGATTACCAGCAGTGAATCGGCCTTTTCCATTTGCGCCAGCGCGCAGGCCGTGCGGGCCGCCGGCACGTTATCGCCGAAAAAGACAACGTCCGGCATCAGAGCGCCGCCGCAATGCACGCAGTGCGGCAGCCTGAAGTCGGTCAGCGCGTCGGGTTCGAGGGCCGCGTCGCCGTCGGGCAGCGGCAGCGCCATCGACCGGGCGACGTCCGGATTGGCCTCCTCGAGCTGGGCCTGGACGAAGGCGCGCGGAAACTGGGCCTCGCAGGCGAGGCATTTCACGTGGTGGATGTTGCCGTGCAGCTCGAGCACGGCATGGCTGCCGGCCTGGTGGTGCAGGCCGTCGACGTTCTGGGTGAGGATGAAACCGATCCTGCCGCTGGCCTCGAGCGCGGCCAGTGCCTGGTGGCCGCCGTTGGGCGTGGCCTTGGCCAGCACCGGCCAGCCGACCATGCTGCGCGCCCAGTAGCGGCGCTGGACGGCTTCGGAACGGCGGAACTCGGGACCCTGGATGGGTTGCTTGCCGCGCCGCGTGCCGTCACGGTCGCGGTAGTCGGGAATGCCGGACGCGGTCGACAAGCCGGCCCCGGTCAGCACCAGGGTGCGGGTGTGCCGATCGAGGAAGGCGGCCAGTTCCTCCGCGCGGTCCTGAACGGTAAATGCTTCTGCCATGTTGCGAGATCCTCCCTATGCATGGGATCGTAGCATTCTTGCCGCGGGCCTCGGAACACGATTCCATGGCTACATACCGGCGCCTCGGCAGGCCGGCGAATTAGCGGGCGGACACTGCGATCCCGCCGACGATCATGGCGAAGGCAAGCACATGGTAGAGATGCGGCGGCTCGCCCAGGAAAGCCGAGGACAGCAGGGCCGTGAACAGCGGCGTGAGGTTGATGAAGAAAGCGCCGATACTGGGACCGGCGCGCTGCACGCCGGCGCCCCAGAAGCGCATCGCCAGGATCGCCGGGCCGATGGCCACGTAGAGCAAGGCCGCGGCCAGCTGCCAGCTCCAGACGATCGCGACGTCCTTGAGCGCCCATTCGCCGCCCGCCAGCGCGGCCGACCACAGCACCCCGTAGGCCACCTGGGCCAGCAGGAAGGCGGCCCAGTCCTGGCGCAGCGCGGGCACGTCCTTCTGCTGCATCAGCATCCAGCTGTAGAAGGACCAGGCAATGGTCGCCAGGATCATGTACAGGTCGCCGACCACCAGGCGCAGCGCGGCCAGCTGTTCCAGGTCGCCCCGGCACATGACCACCAGCACCCCGAGGATGGACAGGATCGCCCCGGCCACCTGGCGGCGCTTGACCGGCACCCCGTAGAACAGGCGCCCGACCAGCAGCATCCAGACCGGAATTCCCGACGCCACCAGGGTGACGTTGATCGGGGTGGAGGTCTGCAGGGCCAGGTATTGCAGCGAGTTGTACAGGCCCACGCTGAGCAGGCCCAGGACGCAGTAGCGGCGCCAGTTCATCCTTACCCCGCTGCCGGCGCGCAGGGCGGCCCGCCCGAGCGGCACGAGGATAGCCAGCGCGAGCACCCAGCGGATCAGGTTCAGGGTCATCGGCGGCACGGCGTCGCGCACCAGGCGGCCGACGACGGCGTTGCCGGCCCACAAGACGGGTGGAATCGTCAGGGCCAGTATGGTGGAGGGGGTGAGGGCTTGGCGGTTCATCAGGAAAGCGGCCCGCCTAAGCGGGCCGGTGCAGCAGGCAGTGTAGCAAATTAACGGCGGCGCGGCGTGAGCACGCTTGGCAGGGCCTTCGGCAGCGTGTCGGGGAAATCGCGCGAGAAGTGCAGGCCGCGGCTCTCGTGGCGCGACAAGGCGCTGCGCACGATCAGGTGGGCCACCTCGACCAGGTTGCGCAGCTCCAGCAGGTCCGGCGTGATGCGGAAGTTGCGGTAGTACTCGTCGATCTCCTCCTTGAGCAGCTTGATGCGGTGCATGGCCCGCTCCAGGCGCTTGGTGGTCCGCACGATGCCCACATAATTCCACATGAAGCGGCGCAGTTCGTCCCAGTTGTGGGCGATCACCACTTCCTCGTCGGCATTGGTGACGCGGCTTTCGTCCCAGGGCGGCAGCACAGGATTTTCGACCCGGGGCGCGGCCGCGATCTGGTGCGCGCAGGCGCGGCCTACGACCACGCATTCGAGCAGCGAGTTGCTGGCCAGGCGGTTGGCGCCATGCAGGCCGGTGCAGGCGGTCTCGCCCACCGCGTACAGGCCGGGGATGTCGGTGCGCCCGGCCAGGTCGGTGACGATGCCGCCGCAGGTGAAGTGCACCGCCGGCACCACGGGAATCGCTTCCTTGGTGATGTCGATGCCCAGCTCCAGGCAGCGCGCGTAGATGGTCGGGAAGTGTTCCTTGAGGAAGGCCGGATCCTGGTGGCTGATGTCCAGGTGCACGTAATCCAGGCCGCGCTTTTTCATCTCGAAGTCGATGGCGCGTGCGACCACGTCGCGCGGGGCCAGTTCGCCGCGTTCGTCGTGGGCCGGCATGAAGCGCGTGCCGGCGGCGGCGCCGGCTTCCGGCGGCAGCTTGAGCAGGCCGCCTTCGCCGCGGATCGCCTCGGTGATCAGGAAGGACTTGGCGTAAGGGTGGTACAGGCAGGTCGGGTGGAACTGGATGAATTCCATGTTCGACACGCGGCAGCCGGCGCGCCAGGCCATCGCGATGCCGTCGCCGGTGGCGGTGTCGGGATTCGTGGTGTACAGGTAGACCTTGCCGGCGCCGCCGGTGGCCAGCACGGTGTGCTCGGCCTCCACGGTGAGCACCTTGCCGTTGCGCTCGTCCTGCACGTACAGGCCGTAGCAGCGCGGCTGTCCGACCAGATGGGGCGCATTGCCCTGGATGCCGTTGGCCGTGAGCTTGTCGGAAGTGATGAGGTCGATCGCGCAGTGGTGCTCGAACAGCTCAATGTTCGGATGGGCGCGCACCTTCTGCTCCAGCGTCACCTGGACGGCGTGGCCGGTGGCGTCGGCGGCGTGAATGATGCGGCGCTGGCTGTGGCCGCCTTCGCGGGTCAGGTGGAAGCCGAGTTCGGCGGTTTCGTCGCGGGTGAAGGGCACGCCTTGCTCGATCAGCCATTCGATGGCTTCGCGGCCGTGTTCGACGATGTAACGGGTGGCGGCTTCGTCGCACAGCCCGGCGCCGGCCACCAGGGTATCGGCGATGTGCTGGTCGTGGCTGTCGCCCGAATCGAGCACGGCGGCGATGCCGCCCTGGGCCCAGTTGCTGGCGCCGTCGAGGAGTTCGCGTTTCGAAATGATCGCAACGCGTTTGGTTTGCGCGAGATGCAGGGCCACCGACAGGCCGGCCAGACCGCTGCCGACAATAGCGACGTCAAATTTCATGGCAAATGTCATATTTGTACAGAGGCATCACTATAGACGATTTGCGCTGGCCGCGTCAGGCCGCCCCCCCGGCAGCCGGCCGGTTGCGTACGCGGCCGCACGGAGACGCCCTTGCATCCGGGCTAGCATCGACCCATTCAACACGACGAGGATCCGCCATGTCCAACCACGATACGTCCGCCCACGCCGCCGCGCTGTCCGACAAGATCGGCTCGATGCGCTTCGCCATGTTCACCTTCCGCGACCAGCATGGCCACCTGGCCAGCCAGCCGATGACCAACCAGCAGGTGGACGGCGAGGGCGGGCTGTGGTTCTACGTGCGCACCACGACCGCATTGTGGGACAGCATCGCCCACGATCCCGAGGTGAACGTGAGCTTCGCCAACAGCGACGACAGCACCTATGTGTCGGTCAGCGGCATCGCCGAGCGCGTGGTGGACCGCACCCAGATCCGCGCGCTGTGGAACCCGATGGTCCAGGCCTGGTTCCCGGCCGGTCCCGAGGACGAGCACGTGGTGCTGGTGCGCGTGGCCCCGCATGCCGCCGAATACTGGGACTCGAACGACAGCAAAATGGTTCGCCTGTTCGCCATGGCCAAGGCGGCGGTGACCGGCTCGACGCCGGACGTCGATGCCGACCACGGGACCATCCGGCTGTGATTTCTTGCTGAGGAGTACGTGGTTCGCTTACAGTAGCCGCTTTTGGACTGGAGCGAACCATGAGCAGATTCTGGCGCCGCGGCGCATGACCGGCCCGCTCGAACTGGCGGCCAACGCGTTCACGGCGGTGGCGATCGTGCTGGCGGGACGCAACAGCGTCCATACCTGGTGGACCGGGATCGTCGGCTGCACCCTGTTCGGCGTGCTGTTCGCCCAGAACCGCCTGTACGCCGATGTGCTGCTGCAGGTATTTTTCGTGGCCACCAGCGTGCTCGGGTGGTGGCGCTGGCTGCGCGGCGACCATGGCGCTCCGCTGCCGATCACGCATGCCGGTCTGCGCACCCTGCTGTGGCTGGCGCCGGCCGGCATCGCGGCCACGGCCGCTTACGGCGCGCTGCTGCACCATTACACGAATGCCTACGCGCCTTTTGTCGATTCCGCCGTGCTCGTATTCAGCGTTATCGCCCAGCTCCTCATGATGCAAAGGCGCATCGAGAACTGGCCGGTCTGGCTGCTGGTGAACACGGTCGCGGTCCCGCTTTACTTCAGCCGCGAGTTGTACCTGACTTCAGCGCTCTACGTCGGCTTCTGGATCAACGCGATCGTGTCCTGGATCTGGTGGCGCAAGCTGGCCCGCCGCGAAGCGGCCACTACTGCTGTTACGGGCTGACCGGGGGCAGGTCCCCTTCGTCCTGGTTGCCGCCCGTTTCCGGCGCCCCCAAGCCGGTGGCCGAGCGTCCGGCCTGGCTGGCGCGGGTGTCCTGGGCGCCGCGATTGATATGGGTCATCGCGCTGTCGGCGGCTTCACCGGCCATGCCGCCTGAGTCGGGTGTCCCGGCCTCGCCGGTGGGGGCATTCGTGGTTTCGCCGGACTGGTTGCGGGTCAGGCCATCGCCGCCGCTGCCGCCCGTTTCCTGCTGGGTTTCATGGCTGGGCGTCGCGCCTTGCTGGCCCGAAGTCACGCCGCCGACGCCGATCGTGGTGGACGGATCGTCCTGCCCCGGCGTACCGGGCTGGGATGCGGAAGAAATCATCGCGGCCTCCTGTGATGGTGGAGGCCTATTGTCGCGCAGCGATGCGCGCGTCGCTGTCGGCGGGTTGTCGGTAGGGCTGTAGGACCGGGCCGCGCAGGCCCGCGCTAAGCTCAGCTCAGTTAGTTATAGTGCTTGTAGACCGCGGTCTTGCCGCCGTCCTTCACCAGGAGTACATCGTAGGGGTCGCTGCGCGGACCTTCCATGCCCGGCGAGCCGAGCGGCATCGCCGGCACGGCCAGCCCCACGGCCTTCGGTTTCTCGGCCAGCAGGCGCTTGATCTCGGCGGCCGGCACGTGGCCCTCCAGCGCGTAGCCCTTCACGCGGCCGGAATGGCAGGAGCCGTATTGTTCGGGGATGCCGAACTTCTGGCGGTAGTCGGACGGATCCTCGACATCCGTGGCCTTGACCGTGAAGCCATTCGCCTCGAGGTGCTTGACCCATTCCTTGCAGCAGCCGCACATCGAGGTCTTGTACACCTCGATCACCGGCTGGGCGGCGCAGGCGGCCAGGGGCAGCGCGATCAGCGCGGCGGCGGCCGAATGGATGAAGTAAGGCTTGAACATGCTTGCTCCTGTCAATCAAGGATGGTGTTTGCCCGGACGAATCGTCCGTAGCCGGTCAGGCTATGGTGCTACGGTATCCGGTTGTGGAAACGCGCCGCTACTATACCAGTACGGCCTCTTTTCCGGAGCACAAGCAGCCTGTAGGAGGGAGAGATGGAACAATCGCATTACAGCACCTGCATCGAAGCCTGCAAGCATTGCGCCGACGCCTGCGACATGTGCGCGGCCGCCTGCCTGCGCGAGGACGATGTGAAGATGATGGCGCGCTGTATTTCGCTGGACATGGACTGCGCCCAATTGTGCCGGCTGGCGGCGAGCGTGATGGCGCGTGGCGGCGAGGCGGCCCAGGCCGTGTGCAGCGCCTGCGCCGAGGTCTGCGACATGTGCGCGGAGGAGTGCGCGAACCACCCCATGCAGCATTGCCAGGAATGCGCGGCGGCCTGCCGCGAGTGCGCGGTCGAATGCCGCCGCATGGGCGGCATGGCCCTCGGCGCGCCCGGCTATGGCGTCCCGGCGCCGCACTGAGCGCTCGGGCCTTCGCGGCCCCGCGAGGCGGTGTTATACTGTATATAAGTACAGTCTTTCATTGCCGCCTCATGCCTGTTTTCCTGCCCATCGATCTCGACCCGCTCCCTGATGAAGGGCTGGACAAGGCGGCGGCCACGCGACGGGGCAAGAACCTGGGAGCGCATTTCCACGACGAGCCCGCGACCGATGCGCGCAGCGACGCCGAACTGGCGCGCGAATACATCTCGCACGGCGAACTGAGTCCCAAGTCGATCGCCAACGTCCAGAAGGAGCTCTACCGTTTCCTGACCTGGTGCCGCGAGGAGGCGAAGAAGAGTTTCCAGCAGCTGAATACCGGGGACCTGAACGCCTACAAGGAGTTCCTCAAGCAGCCACCCGCCGAGTGGATCTCGACCACCAAGTGGCCGCGCAGCGACCCGCGCTACCGGCCGTTTTCCGGGCCCTTGTCCGACCCGAGCCGGCGCCAGGCGATGATCGCGGTGAAGGGCGTGCTGACCTATGCCGAGCAGACCGGCTACCTGCGCCGCAATCCGGCGCGCCTGGTGAAGAACGTCCGGGCGCCGCACGCGAGCCGGATCACGCGCTACCTGAGTCCGCAGGCCGTCGCGCTGGCGCTCGATACGCTGGAGCGGCGCCCGGCCGGCACCGAAGCCGAGCGGCGCCAGCGCGAGCGCGACCGGTTCCTCCTGGTCGCCTTCGCGCAGACGGGCGCGCGCCTGAACGAGATCGTCGGCGCCCACATGGGCGCCATCTACAGCGAAGGCGACGGGCGCTGGTGGCTGGACGTGATGGGCAAGGGCGCCAAGCCGCGCCGGCTGCCGGTGCCGCCGGCCATGCTGGCCGCTTACCGCGACTATCGCCGCGCTTTCGGCCTGCTCGAACACACCGGGCGCGCCGACCGCATGCCCCTGGTCCTGTCGAGCCGCAGCAAGGAGTTCGTGCGCGTCAGCGATGAAGCGGCTTCCGAAGCGCTGAAAGCCGTGTTCCAGGCGGCGGCCGGCGCAGCGGCGGCCCAGGGCGACGGCGACAGCGCGGCGGCCTTGCGCCAGGCATCGACCCACTGGCTGCGCCACAGCATGCTGACCAACCACGCCAACAACGGGGTGCAGCTGAAGACCTTGCAGGACACGGCCGGCCACGCCAACATCGCCACCACGGCCGCCTACCTGCACAAGCAGGATCACGAACGCCACGACGAGATCGTGGGCGCGCCGGGGAAGGGGCTGCTGTAGCCGGCCCGGGCTCGGCTGGCGCCTGGCGCTGACGTCACTGCCTCACATTGGCGCCGAGCTGCCGAAATAAGTAACTTGTCGAGTTGCGGATGGGTCTCGCTTGGATCGAGAGGCGTCACTGACGAGCTCAAGAATTCTGTAACTCGTCGAGTGCCAGATGCCGCTCGCTTGGACGGATATCGAGCAGGCGCCGCCGCGCCGCCGCAGAACGTAACTTATCGAGTGACAGCCAGCATCCGCCTGGACGGTGGCTCTACCGCTCAGCTTCGGTGGTTGCGTAACTCGTCGAGTGCCAGAAAGGAGTTGCTCAGACAGGTATCGAGGAGGTACCGCCCGCGGAGCTGCCGTAGTTCTGTAACTCGTCGAGTGACAGACGGCGCTCGTTCAAGGCGCTAAGGATGGAGGCAAGTTGCTCGGCGTCGGGCTGGATGTAGACGATGCGCTGCTCGAGCTGCTTTTCCCAGTAGGGGGTATAGGGCACATCGGTCTCGGTCATGACCTTTGCATCGAAACTGCCGTCCTGGAGTTCGCCGACCAGCGTGATGCGCGCCGTATCCGGCGTCGTGTTCTTCACCGTAATGTTCATGCTGCTCCCTTCGAATGATCAGTTCGCATGTGGCCATTGTCCCGCAGGGACAGCCTCGGCGCAAATCGCTGCCGTCATCCGTGCGCGGGTGTTGCACCGGCATATTGCGTAAGCACATGGGGGATGCGTCGCGGGCTGCGCGCGGCCCGCGGGTGTCGCCCAAGTTTTTGTGGTCGAGCGCTACGAGCTCCGGCCGCCAAGCCACGTCCGGGAGGGGAGGGGCCCGGTGCGAAAACTCAGGTCCGTTCGCGTCGCACCGTCCCCGCCAGGTCACCCAGCAGATCGACCGGCAACGGGAACACGATGGTCGAGGATTTGTCCCCGGCGATCGCGCTCAGCGTTTGCATGTAGCGCAGCTGCATCGCGCCGGGTTGCTGCGACAGTACGTACGCCGCCTGCTGCAGCTTTTCCGAGGCCTGCAGCTCGCCCTCGGCGTGGATGACCTTGGCGCGCCGTTCCCGTTCGGCCTCGGCCTGCCGCGCGATGGCGCGGATCATCGACTCGTCCAGGTCGACGTGCTTGATCTCGACATTGGCGACCTTGATGCCCCACGCGTCCGTCTGAACGTCGAGCACTTGCTGGATGTCCATGTTCAGCCGCTCGCGCTCGGCCAGCATTTCATCCAGTTCGTGCTTGCCGAGCACGGCCCGCAAGGTGGTCTGGGCCAGCTGGCTCGTGGCTTCCATGAAGTTGGCGACCTGGATGATGGCCTTGTCCGGATCGACCACGCGAAAATAGATCACCGCGTTGACCTTGACCGAGACGTTGTCGCGCGAGATCACGTCCTGGGTCGGCACGTCGAGCACCACGGTGCGCATGTCGACCCGCACCATCTGCTGGAGCACCGGGATGATGATGATCAGGCCGGGACCGCGCACGCCCCAGAAGCGTCCCAGCTGGAACACCACGCCGCGCTCGTATTCGCGCAGGATGTGGATCGCGGCCGCCAGCAAGCCAAGCACGAGCATCAGCAGGGCGCCGATGCCGATACCGATTTCGAACACCATGCTCATCCTCCTTGATTGTTCTCGGCCGGAGCCACCCGCACCGTGAGGCCATCGCGCCGCAGCACCCTCACCATTTGCCCCGGCTTCAGGGGCAGGGGACTGACGGCTTTCCATAGTTCGCCTTCGAGACGGACCCAGCCTTCGCAGGCGCCCGGCTGTTCCATGCTTTCGATCCGGGTCAGCGAGCCGGGCAGGCCGGCCGTGGCGCTGGTGACGGGGCGGCGGCGCGTCGCCAGCGCGATCCGCGCGATCCCGGCCAGCAGCAGGGCGCTCAGCACGCCCAGGGTCACGATCAGCACGGGCGGGATGCCGAAGCCCGGCAAGGCGGTGTCGATCAGCATCAGTGCGCCGGCCACGAAGGCGACGATGCCGCCGAGCCCGAGCACCCCGAAGCTGGGCAGGAAGGCTTCGGCGATCATGAACATCAGTCCGAGCATGATCAGGGCCAGGCCAACATAGTTCACCGGCAGCAGCTGCAAGGCATACAGGCCCAGCAGCAGGGAAATCGCGCCGATCACCCCAGGCGCCACAAAGCCCGGGTTCATGAATTCGAACACCAGCCCGTAGATGCCGATCGTCATCAGCAACAGCGCAACACTCGGGTTCGCGATGGCCGCCAGGAAGCGGTTGCGCCAGTCCGATTCGATGGGCACCACGGCGGCATTCTTCGTGTGCAGGCGTTGCGCATGGCCGTGTACCGTCACGCTGTGCTCGTCGAGCTGGGCCAGCAGGGAGTCCAGGTCTTCCGCGACAAACTCGATCACATGCTGCTCGAGTGCATCGTGGGCGCTGAGGCTGACCGCTTCGCGCACCGCCAGCTCGGCCCAATCGGCATTGCGCCCGCGCATCTGGGCAAGCCCGCGCAGGTAGGCCGCCGCGTCGTTGACCTGCTTGCGCGCCATTGGCGTGTCCGGCCCCTTGCGCTCTGGCTCGGCGCCGCGGCTCTTGTCGGCGGCGGGCGCGGGAAGCGGGGAAGGCTCGCGTCCGGGCGTGGGCTGCTGCGGCCCGATGCCGACCTCGACAGGCGTGGCCGCGCCGATATTCGTGCCGGGAGCCATGGCCGCCACATGGCTGGCGTACAGGATATAGGTGCCGGCGCTGGCCGCCCGGGCGCCACTCGGGGCGACATACACCGCCACCGGTATCGGCGAGGTCAGGATCGCCTTGATCACAGTGCGCATCGAGGTATCCAGTCCGCCCGGCGTATCCATCTGCAGGATGACCAGCTGAAAATGCTCGCTCGCCGAGTAAGCGATGCCGCGTGCGATGTAGTCGGCCGTTGCAGGCCCGATCGCGCCGTCGATCGTCAGCAGGCCGACGCGCTTTGCAGCCGATGCGGCCGATGTGGTCGATGACACCGGCGAGAGCGGCGGCGCCGAAGCGGACGCGTGCGCCCAGGCGGCGAACGCCATCAGGGCCGCCACCAGCAGGCACCACCATTTTCGCCGGCACATCGTCTTCTCCAACACATGCGCATCGAGAACGCGTCATGGCTTTGACCGCTCAGCGCCGCCATCGGTTTCACAGGCCTGGTGCAAGCGCTAGCGACCGCTACCGAACGAATAAGTTCAGTCTACACCGCCTCCAGACCGCCCGGCGCATTTGTGCGAGGTCAGCCCTCGGGCCTGCCGAACAGCCTAGAGTTGGATATTGAAGCTGGCGGCATCCCTTCAAAATCTCGTTCCGCTGGTCACTTACTTGTAGCAATGGAGAGGATCATGAATCAGCAAGCAAGAACCCGTGCAGGCAGCGGGAGGTGGGCGCTGGCGGCAGCGGTGACGTCTCTGGCGATCGCGGTCAGCAGCATGGCCAGCGGCGTCGGACAGAGCGCGGATCCGGTGCGGCCCGGCCCGGACGAGGTACGCGCTTCGGGTGCGGTTGGCGCCGGGAGTCCGGACCATCGGGCGCACGGATCTCCGGTCTACAGCGTGATCAACCTGCCGGTCGAGAAAGATGCCAATTCCTTCCTCAACGAGAAAGGCCAGGTCGCATTTTCCTCGTATCTGTTCAACGACGCAGGCTTTTTCGACGGTGAGCGCGCCTACGCTCTCGGTTCGCTGGGCGGCGGCTACGCCACCGTGAGCGGCCTGAACAACCTCGGCGTGGTGATCGGTCATACCAATGACGCCAGCGAGCCGTTCCCGCGCTACGGGCCCTACATCTGGACGGCCGCACGCGGAATGCGCGCGCTGCCTGGGCCGGGAGGAAGCTATGCGCTCGCGATCAACGACAGGAACCAGATCGTGGGCGACATCCCGGCCCCAGGCATTACCGCCAGGGCAGCGCGCTGGGACCCGAACGGTCGCATCCGCACGCTCGGTCCGCTCCCGCTCTCGTGGTCTGAAGCACGGGACATCAACGACCTCGGGATCGCTGTCGGCTTCGCCGACGTCGCCGGTGGAGATCTTCACCCCATGCTCTGGGACGCGACCGGCCGGCAGATCGACCTGGGAAGCTTGGGCGGCAGCGTCGGCATCACCTATTTCGTGAACAAATGGGGAGCGGCAGCCGGGATCGGCGATACCCCCGGTGACGCGCATGTAGCGGCTTTCTACTGGAGTCCACGCAGCGGCAAGGTGCCGACCGGCGCGCAGGACACCGGCTTTCGCCTGGTGACAGCGCTGAACGACCGCGGGGAAATTTCGGGTAATACCTTGCTGCCCTCACGCTACGCGGCCTATTTCTGGACGCGGTCCCGCGGGATGACGCTGCTGCCAGGCCTCGGCCCAGGCGATACCGACGTGCTCGACCTGAACAACCGCGGCGAAATGGTCGGCCAGATCCTGCAGAGCGGCGGCAACCGGGCGGTGCGCTGGCAGGGGCTGCGCACGCCGGTTGATCTGACCAGCCGGGTCCACCGGGCGCCTGCCGGCCTGGTTATTTCCACGGCGAGCGCGATCAATGATGCCGGTGTCATCGCCGCCCACTCGAACGCAGGCATGATCTTGTTACGCCCTGGAACACGTGGAACGGATGCGCCCGTGCTCGGCCCCATCGCCGGGCTGGCCGACACCGTCGTGGTCGGCGACGAAGCGCGCCTTTCGCTCAGCTTTGTCGACAACTCGGCTACACAGACACACAAGGCAAAGGCGACGTGGACCGATGGCTGCGATACATCGTATCCCACCGTGCGCGAAGCACGCGGCGTAGGGTCGGTGGATTTCCAGCACCGTTTCTGTGCACCCGGCCTCTTTACTGTAACTGTGCAAGTTACGGATTCTGGCGGCCGCTCGACTGTGACGCGCCACCCTGTCTGGGTGCTCGAGCCGGAAATGGCCACGCTGCGCGGCCAGGGGACGGTGGCAGCGACCGCGAGCGGGGCAGGGGCCAAGGCGGGACCGCTGCGGTTCGCGCTCTGGGCGCCACTCTCGAATCAGGCGGCGGCAATGGCAGGCGGGCGCACTCGTGCAGGCGCTGGATTCGTCAGCCTGTCCGGGCCTTTCGAGTTTCGCGCGCAGGAAATCAAGGAGGCGAGCCGCAGTGGAGAACTGGTGCGCCTGGAGGGGACGGGCCGCTACAACGGGCTGCCGGGGTATCGCTTCGTGCTTGAGGCAGTCGATGGCGGGGAGGGGAAACGTGCCAGCAAAGATGCGCTCCGCGTGCGAATTTCACACAAGGACGCAGAGGGCAAGAAGGTCGTCGACTATGACAATGGCGGTGCAGGAGGCATGAGGGTGTCGATGGTGGCGGTAGCGCGAAATCGTAGTGCGCTCGTGGAAGGAGGTCTGCACCTGCATGAGTGAACGACAATCGGATGGATGGCGAGCGCGGGTCGTCGCTCGCTCGCGCTTGCACAAGGCCTTGCATGCACCAGGCCAAAGACTGCACGAAGTTTCTTATAGTGCTGATACGCTGAATGCGCATCCGTGCCAAATCGTAGCGCTAGCAGCCCTGGATTCCGATTTCCCTCACTCGACATTAGCAAATATATTGTCGAGTATACGCCCGTTAACCACGGGAGAGATTGTTTTTCAAGCATCCAGCCTGTACATTGCGGTCCGATCAAGTCGAGCAGGGTTTCAGCGATGCGTGTACAAACTATTTCTTCCGGCGCGGAGGCACATTCGAACGAGGACTTCGTGGCAGTCCACGAGGCCGATGGGATGATCGATTTGATCGTGATCGACGGCGGCACCTCGGTCGCCGACCGTCACTTCATCGATCCTGAACGCGGCGACGTCGTCTGGTTTGCGGAGGGGTTTGCCGCCGAACTCTCGAAGTGCCTCGGCGACGGACTGTCGCAGCAAGCGTGCGCACAGCGCGCCGCCTCGGCCTTGTACGAAGAATTCACCGCACGAACCGCAGGCAAGGACGTGCCTTTGCACGCATGGCCGATCGGTGCGATGACCTGGGCGCGGGTCCACGCAGCCAGTGGCGGCCGCCGGCTTCAGTTGTACAGCCTGGGCGACTGCAAGACGCTGCTGCATGCGCCGGATGCACCCACCGTCGATCTGGATCCCTTCGTCAATCCGCAGGAGGCCGTGCTGCAGGCTGAAATCGCCCGTTTGATCGACCAGGGCGTCACCGACGCGGGCGAACGGCGCGCCCTGATGCAGCCGATGCTGCGCGCCAGGCGTGAGGCCCAGAACACCGCGCCGGCGCCCTCGATCCTGTGCCTGAAACCTTCCGGTCCATTCGCGGCGCGCACTCTCGAAGCCGAACTGCCGCACGGATCAGCGTTGCTGATGATGACGGACGGCTTCTACCGGCTGGTCGAACCCTATGGACTGTACACGCACGGCGAGCTGGCCACGCGCTGCCGGCGGATGGGACTCGCCGTCATGCTGGACGAACTGCGTTCGCATGAAGACAGGACCTTCGGTACGGCGGCAATGGCGGTGAAGCGCGCCGACGATGCGTCGGCGGTCTTGTACGAAACAGACTGAGTCCGGTGGAGAAGAGACAAACAGAAACCGCAGCGAGGCGCCGATCATCAGGCCGGGAAGCGCTCGCATACGGAGCCTTGCGTTTCTCGAGGCTAGAGATGGCGGCAACAGGCCGAGTAGGCGGCTTCCTACAGACCAGGAAGCCGCGCAATGCACCGGTTCCTGGATTGACCTTTGCCGGCCTGCCTGTCCCGATGACCACCAATAGATAGCGCATTTAACATAATATAGATTATGCGCACTACGACTTATTCCAGTTTAGCAGCGCCCGCTCTTACGTTTAGCGGCTGTTGCCCCTATGATTCGGACCATGATTACCTGTTTCGATATCGGTGGCAGCGCCATCAAATGCGCCGTCGCAACGGCTGACGGCCGGATCGGCGACCTGCAGCGGGTTCCGACGCCCACCCAGGACTTTGCCGCCTTCACCGCCGCCTTGCAAGCCTTGATCGCCGCCGGCGGCCCGTCGCGCGGCGTCGCCATCTCGATCGCCGGCGTGATCGATCCGGTCGATGGCCGCATCAAATGCGCGAACATTCCCTGCATCGACGGCCGTACGCTGGCCGCCGACCTGTCCGCAGCCCTCGGCCTGCCGGTCTGGATCATCAACGACGCCGACAGCTTCGCCCTGGCCGAAGCCCAGGCCGGCGCCGGACGCGGCCACGCCAACGTGTTCGGCCTGATCCTGGGCACCGGCGTCGGCGGCGGCCTGGTCATCGGCGGCCGTTTGATCGGCGGCCCTGGCGGCTTCGCCGGCGAATGGGGTCATGGCCCTGTCGTCGCGCCATTCACGGTGCAGATCGCCGGCAAGCCACCGCAAACGATTCCGCGCTTCCAGTGCGGCTGCGGCCAGGCGGGCTGCCTGGACACGGTCGGCGGCGCGCGCGGCCTGGAGCGGCTGCACCACACCCTGCACCAACAGGCGCTGGACAGCCGCCAGATCATCGACGCCTGGCAGGCCGGCGACGCCGCCGCCGAGCGCACCATCGCCTGTTTCATCGATCTGCTCAGCGGGCCGCTGGCCATGCTGGTCAATACCCTCGGCGCGTCCATCCTGCCGGCCGGCGGCGGCCTGGCCAACAGCGCGCCGCTGATCGCCGGGCTCGACCAGGCGGTGCGCGCCGCCACCTTGCGCAAGACCGCCACCCCGATCATCGTGCCCGGCCAGTCCGGCACGGAACCGGGACTGATCGGCGCGGCCTGGCTGGGCCTGGAAAAACTGGGGGACAAACATGCCTGACACGATCACCCTCGAAGTCTGCGTCGACACCTTCGGTGGCCTGGCCGCTGCGATCGCCGGTGGCGCCGACCGCATCGAGTTATGCGGCGCGCTGGATGTCGGCGGCCTGACGCCAAGCTCCGGCCTGCTGCGCGTCGCCTCGAGCAGCCCCGTGCCGGTGGTCGCGATGATCCGCCCGCGCGGCGGCGACTTCTGCTTCGACGATGCGGAAACGGCGCTGATGCTGCACGAGATCGACGCCGTTGCCGCCGCCGGCCTCCAAGGCGTAGTCTTGGGCGCCTCGCTGCCCGACGGCCGCCTTGACCAGCGCACACTCGAGCGGCTGGTCCAGCGGGCTGCCGACCACGGACTGCGCTGCACGCTGCACCGCGCCATCGACCTGTGCCCGGACCTGGCGCAGGCCACCACCCTGGCCGTCAGCCTGGGCTTCGAGCGCATCCTGAGCTCGGGCGGGGCCACCAGCGCACTGGAAGGCCTGGCCGGACTGCGGCGCTGCTTCGACGCCGCCGACAGCCGCATCACGATCATGCCCGGCGCCGGCATCGGCGGGGACAACGTGCACCTGCTGCGCGCTCAGCTGCCGCTGACCGACGTGCACGCGTCCTGCTCGGAGCCCCTGCCGGCGCCGGCGCCGAAGGTCGCTGCCCTGGGTTTCGATTCCGGCAGCCGGCGCCGGACCAGCAGCGAAAAAGTCGCGGCGCTGAAAGCTAAACTACGCGCCTGACAAGGCCTCGCCCTTGAAATCCGCAGCAGCGTGTGTGACACTCGCCGGATTGCGGTGAAACCGGTTTCACACCGTGTTGGAACCACTGTTAGTTGGAGCATCTTGTTTGACGTTCGATCCGACCACGCTTGAACCTTATCTGGGCGACTTCGCGGCCGGAGCGCGCCTGAGCGCCCTCGCCTGCGCGCTGGCCCTGGCCGGCGGCCTGTCCCTGGGCATCGTGGCGGCCCTGATGCGCACGGCGGCGTCGCCGCTGGCCAGGCGCATCGCCGATATCTACGTCGACGTGTTCCGCAACGTCCCTTTCATCGTGCAGCTGTTTTTCCTGTTCTACGGGCTGCCAGAAATCGGCGTCGAGCTGAGCGCCTTCAGCACCGGCGTGCTGGCGCTGTCGCTGGCGGGCGGTGCCTTCACGTCCGACGTGATCCGTTCCGGCATCCTGGCGGTCGACCCCGGCGTGCTGGAGGCCGCGCAGGTCAGCGGCCTTTCTCGCCTCACCATCTACCGCCGCATCGTGCTGCCCATCGCGCTGCGCAACTCAGTGCGTCCGCTTGGTGCGGTATTCGTCAACCTGATCCTGACCTCCTCGATTCTCTCTGCGATCACGCTGAACGAACTAACAGGAAGCGCCAAGATCGTCGCCGCCGACACCTTCCAGCCATTCGAGGTGTACGCCCTGCTCCTGCTGATGTACGCCGTGATGACCTGGCTGGTGTCGCTGTCGGCCGGCGCGCTCCACCGGCGCCTGAACAGGAATCTCGGCTGATGCGCTACACCGATTTCACGCCCCACGACTTGCTGCTTCTGCTCGAAGGCCTGGGTGTCTCCGTCGCCCTGTTCGCCGCGACCACCCTCATTGGCCTGGGGCTGGGCCTCGGCTGGGCGATGCTGCGCTACTACCGCACGCCGCTGTTGGCTCCATTCGCCGCGGCCCTGGCCGAGCTGCTGAAGAATTCCCCGGTGCTGGTACAGCTCTTCCTGGTGTTTTTCGGCCTGCCGGTGCTGCTGGAGACCGACCTGACACCGGTGCAGGCCGCCCTCATTACCCTGTCCGGCAACACGGCGGCCTTCGTCTACGTGATCGCGGTCTCCGCCATCGAATCGGTCGGGCGGGATCAGCTGGAAACGGCGCGCGTATTCGGCCTGAGCCGCTGGCAGACACTACGCCGCATCGTCGCACCCCAGGCCGCGGCCTTCGGCTTCGGGCCGCTGGCCGGGCTGCTGGTCAACCAGCTGCAGGTCACCTCCCTGATTTCGGTGATCGGCGTGGTCGACCTGACCAAGGTCGGCGCGATCCTGAACCTGCGCACGCTCAAGCCTTTCATCGTCTGGACCGTGATCGGCCTGCTGTACTACCTGATGGCCCGGCTGATCGCCCGGGCCTGCGCCCGCGCGGAAGCAAAGCTGCGCGCGCATAGCCAATGGAAGGGTTTGTAAGATGATCCAGATCGAAGGCGTGGTCAAACGCTTCGGCGCCAACACGGTCCTCGATGGCGTCGACCTGCGCATCGCGCCGGGCGAAGTGGTGTCCATCCTCGGGGCCAGCGGTTCCGGCAAGTCGACGCTGATCCGCTGCATCAACGGCCTCGAAAAACTCGATGGCGGCGCGATCTCCGTCGATGGCCACCGCGTCGACGATCCCAGGGCCCTGCAGCTCGCGCGCCGCTGCTGCGGCACCGTGTTCCAGCTGTTTAACCTGTACCCGCACATGACGGCGCTGCAGAACATCACGCTGGCGCCGGTCGAAGTCCTGAAGGTCCCGCGCCGCCAGGCCGAAGAAGAAGCGCGCGAACTGCTGGCCGCCGTCGGCCTGCTGGAGCGCGCGGACGCCTATCCCGCCCAGCTCTCCGGCGGGCAGCGCCAGCGCGTCGGCATCTGCCGCGCCCTGGCGATGAAGCCGCGCTACCTGCTGCTGGACGAAGTCACCAGCGCGCTGGATCCCGAAATGACGGCCGAAGTGCTGGCCATCCTCGCCAAGCTGGCGGGAAGCGGCACCACCATGCTGTTCGTGACCCACGAAATCGAATTCGCCCGCCACATCTCCAGCCGCATCGTGTTCCTCGACCAGGGCCGGCTGCTGGCGGACCTGCCGACCTCGCGCTTCTTCGCCGCCCACGGCGGCCTGGCGCAGCCGCGCATCGCCCAATTCCTGTCCAAGATGAGCAAGTCATGAAAATGCTGTTAGCAAACGCCGAGGCCTGGCCCGGCTTCGACACCACCGTCGAACTCCTGAAACGAGGCGGCGCCGGCATCGACGCCATGGTCGGCGGCATCGCCAAGGTCGAACGTGAAGCCAAGGTGCGCAGCGTCGGCTATGGCGGCTGGCCGAACATGCTGGGCGAGATGGAATTCGACGCCGGCGTCATGGACGGTACGACGCGTGAAGTCGGCGCGGTCGGCGCGGTGCCGGCCACCCTGCCCGTCTCGGCGCTGGCCCACGAGGTGATGAAGCATCTGCCGCACGTGATGCTGACCGGCGCCGGTGCGCGCCGCTTCGCCACCGAACGCGGTTTCGCGGTCGACGAGGTGCTGCACCCGGACAGCAAGCGGGTCTGGTGGGAGCGCCTGGAAAAGGAGATGTCGCCGGAACAGCGGGCGGCCTTCCCCGATATCGCGCTGGCCCCGCTCAGCAACACCATCACCGATCCCGAGCGCGTGCGCGACACCACGGTCTTCCTGGGCCGCGACGCAGGCAACCATATCGGTGTGGTCACCTCGACCTCCGGCTGGGCGTGGAAGTATCCAGGCCGGCTGGGCGATTCGCCGATCCCCGGCGCGGGCTTCTATGCGGACAGCCGCTACGGCGCCGCCGCCTGCACCCACACCGGCGAGATGACCATGCGCTGCGGGACCTCGCGCAGTATCGTGCTGGCGATGCGCCTCGGCGCGTCCCTGGAAGACGCCGTCAAGCTGGCCGTGGAAGAGCTGTCGGAGCTGAAGAGCGGCTTCCTGGCCGGCGTGGTCATCCACGCCATGGACGCCAAGGGCAATCACCGGGTGGTCAACTACCGCTGCGACGAAGAGATACGCTACTGGTATTGGGACGAGCGCATGGCCGCGCCGGAGTTGCGCGTCGCCTCCACCATCCAACCCTGAAAGGAAAGATCATGCAGCTTCGCCTGAAACGCTACGCCGCCGCCGCGGCATTGATGCTGGCCGCGACGTCCGCGCTGGCCGGCCGCATCGAGGACATCAAGGCGCGCGGCTACGTGCGCATCGGCGTCTCGCTGGGCGGAGAGCCGGTGGGCTTCCGCAACGCCAGCAACGAGCCGGTCGGCTATGACGTCGACGTCGCCAGGCAGCTGGCCGCGAAACTCGGCGTGCCGGCGCGCTTTTCCGACGTCTCCAGCGATGCGCGCATCTCGATGCTGAGGTCGGGACAGCTCGACCTGGTCGTGGCCAACGTCTCGATCACGCCGCAGCGCGCGCGCGTGGTGGACTTTTCCATCCCCTACAACGTCGCCGGCCTGCGCGTGATCGCGCAAAAGAGCGCGCAGATCAAGAGGCTGGCGGACCTGAACGGCAAGCGTGTCGTGGTCGGCCGCGGCACCACGGCGGATGCCTTCCTGAGGAAATCGGCGCCGCAGGCGGTGTTCGTCTACACCGATAACTTCGCACCGGATGGCGTCCTGCTGCTGCAGCAAAAACGGGTCGACGCCGGCATCGAGGATTCCTCGCTGCTCGACTACCTGGCCAGCAAGAACAGCCAGCTGGAGACCTTGCCCACGATGTACGGCAACACGCCGATCGGCATCGCCATGGCCAAGGGCGATCCGGCGCTGCTGAACTTCGTGAACGGCTTCGTCGCGGACTACGTCAAGTCGGGCGCCTACGCGGCCAACTACAAGAAGTGGTGGGGCAGCAAAGCGGTTCCGCCGACCCTGGCGCCGCAGGGCTGAGGTCTCAGCCGGTCAGGCGAGGGACGAAGCGCGTGGCGACCAGCACGTGCTCGCTATGCCGGGCCAGGCCCGCTGGCCGGTTCAGGATACGGACGATCTGCGCCACGTAGTCGCGCTTGTCCGCTCCGATCGATGAAATCGGATAGGCGTCGAACTGCGTGAGCGAGATGTTATCGAAGCCGTACAGCCGGAAGCGCTCCGGAGCATGGCCCGGGAAATACCGGCGGTGCGCATCCAGCACGCCCATCGCCATCGCGTCCGAGGTGCAGAACACGGCGCCGGTGGCATCCACGTCGATCTGCTGCGCCAGCGCGCGTCCGCTGGCGTAGGAATAATCTCCCGCCAGCTCGCCCAGCAGCGCGATGCCATGCTGCCGCATCGCGGCGCGGAAGGAGGCGATGCGGGCCTGCTCCACCCGCGACATGCTGCGCCCCGTCAGGAGCAGCGCGCTGCGCACGCCCTTCGCCGCCGCATCGGCCACCGCTTCACGGATCCCCTGGTCTTCGTCCATCGTCACCGACGGCGCTCCCGGCTCGTGATGGCCGTTGAGCATCAGCACCGCATTGTTGCGGAACATGCGGCGCACGGTGGCGGCGTCGGCGAAATCGGCAAATACCAATGCGGCATCGACGTGATAGGCGACGCCGTCGCGCAAAAAGTCTTCCGCGTCCTCTCCCGCGCCCACACGGATGAAGATCACCTGCTTGCCGATCGCCTGGATCTCCGCCAGCAGCAGGTCGAACAGGTCGAGGTCGGACAGGTCGTGGATGTGATTGACCAGGATCGCGACCAGGTTGACGGTCTTGTTGGCCAGCCCGCGCGCAAGCGAATTGGGGCGGTAGCCCAGCGCCTCGGCCGCATGCAGCACCCGCTCGCGCTTGTCGGCGGACACCGGCCGCGGCTGCGCCGACAAGGCCCGCGACGCGATCGCGCGCGACACGCCCGCCAGGGCGGCGACATCGGACAAGGTGGGTTCCGAAGCGGGTTTCAGGGCGTCGTTCATGGCCTGGATTATACCCGCCGATGCTGCCCTTCCATCCCGGCCGGGCCGCTTACGCGCGATGGGTAAAATTGCCGTGAGCGCGACTTGGGCAATCGCATACCGATCGTCTTATGGGATACTTATTTCCTATCGACAACTTTCTTGCGACTTCCTCATGAAAAAACCGCTGATCCTGCTGGCTGTCCTTTTCCCCCTCTCCGCCTGGTTCTTCAGCTACGCCTCGCTGAGCAAGCGGGATGACTACGCGGTGATCGAGAAGGCGCCGGTGTATGCGATGGCCACCCCTGAAGGCGTGGTCCGCCACAAGGTCAGCCGTATGAAGGACTATGCCGTTGCCTATGTCTACCAGGTCGACGGCGTCACCTATCACCACGAAGCCAGGGCGCACAACAAGGAAGAGGCCGAGGCGCTTGCTTCGAAGCCCAGCCTGGAGGTCGTCTATCCCGCCGGCTTGCCGGACAAGGCGATCTTGCGCCAGGAGTTCGATGGGCGCATCAAGTCGGAGAGCGTTTTCGACGCGGTCCTGATGGCGGTCATCGGCGCACTGATCATGAGCCTCGCGGTGACGCTCGGGGTGAGCTGGAAGGCCGGCTGGCTGAAGAGCAAGACCGCCTGACCCGCCTCGAGGTCGAATAAGAAGGGGCCGGTAGCGAATCGCGGTATTCGCTACCGGCCCTTCGCTTATGGGGCCGAGCTCCATACGGACCATGCCGGTTCGCCAATTTGCGATTCATTTGCCATAATCGTGCTCCGATACAAGACCGCGTCCGCATTTGGAAGCGCCGCCAGCAGTCCGAGTCGCGGCCGCACCCTTGATAACGTTACCACCGGAAGCTCCTAACTGAGGAAGAATGAGCAAACCACAGACCTCCCGATCCCGTGCAAGCGGCCGCGTCACGCTGGCCGATGTCGCGGCCAAGGCCGGTGTCGGCACGATGACCGCGTCGCGGGCCATCAGCCAGCCTGACATGGTGTCGGCGGCGCTGCGAGCGCGCGTCGACCAGGCCGTGGCCGAGCTTGGCTATGTCCCCAACCGGGTCGCACGCGCGCTGGCCTCGGCCCAATCCAAGGTGATCGTGGTGCTGGTGCCTTCGCTGTCGAACGCGGTGTTTACGGACGTCCTGGCCGGCATCCAGGATGCGCTGGAACCGGACGGCTACCAGATCCTGATCGGTAACACCCGCTACTCCGACGCCGAGGAAGAGAAGCTGCTCGGCACCTACCTGCAGTCGAGCCCGGACGGCATCCTGTTGTCCGGGCTGACCCACAGCAAACGGGTCACCGAGCTGCTTGCCTCTTCCAGGCGGCCCGTGGTGTCGATGATGGACCTGGCCGGCTCGCCGGACACCATGTCGGTCGGCTTCTCCCAGCTGCAGGCGGGCTACACGATGACCCGCTATCTGCTCGACAAGGGCTACCGGCGCATCGGCTTCATGGGCGCGCAGCGCGACGAACGCACGCTGAAGCGCCTGGACGGCTACCGCCGCGCCCTGGACGAAGCCGGCGTTTACGATTCCCGGCTCGAAACCATGGTGAGCGATCCTTCCACCATCGCGCTCGGCGCGGAACTCCTGGGACGCATGCTGTCGGCCACGCCCGACTGCGACGCCATCTTCTGCTGCAATGACGACCTTGCCCAGGGCGCCATCTTCCAATGCCAGCGCCGCGGCATCGCCGTGCCCCGGCAGCTGGCGATCTGCGGTTTCAACGACCTGCCGGTGTCGGCCTGGATGAATCCCTCCGTCACCACCATCGCCACCCCGCGTTACCGGGTCGGCTTCGAGGCGGCCCAGCTGCTGCGCGCCGTCATCCGCGGCGAGAAGCCGCCGGCGACCCGGGTCGATCTCGGTTTCACCCTGATGGCGCGCGAGAGCGCCTGAGCAGACGCCAGCCTTCCCGGGCCGCTCCTGCCGCGTGCGCGCAGGAGCGGCCGTTTGCGGCGCTGCAGCATAAATTTATCTTTACAAAATCCGTGATCGCGGTAGACTCGCTTTCCATTGGTAGCGCTACCAAGCCCGATCAACCCAACCGAATATCTCACATGCATGACAAGGTCCCCGACTCTTCCGTTTCGTTCCGCTGGGTAGTCATGGGCGTCTCCGGATGCGGCAAGAGCGTAGTCGGCCAGCGGCTGGCGTCCGCGCTGGGTGTGCGCTTCCTCGAGGGCGACGCCTACCACAGCGCGGCGAACGTCGCCAAGATGGCGGCCGGCATCCCGCTCGACGACAACGACCGTGCCGACTGGCTCGGCGCGCTCCAGGACGAGATTGCCCGCGCCATGGCCGGGGGCGAAGGCCTGGTGCTCGCCTGTTCCGCCCTCAAGCGCCGTTACCGCGACCTGCTGCGCGCCGCCGATCCCGGGCTGCGCTTCGCGCACCTGAACGGTCCGCGCGAGCTGATCCACGAACGGATGCAGGCGCGTACCGCCCACTACATGCCGGTATCGCTGCTCGACAGCCAGCTGCGCGATCTCGAACCCCTGCAAGAGGACGAATCCGGCGTGGTGCTCGACATCCGCAAGCCGCTTTCCGTCCTTACCGACGACATCATCCATCCCGAGGGCCGCTAGATCCCTGCCGAACGACACAGGAGACAAACATGAACGCCATACCAAAACAAACGATCCCGCGCCGCCGCTGGGGCATCGGCGCCCTGCTGGGGGTGGGTGTCCTGATCAACTACATCGACCGCATCGGCCTCTCGGTGGCCGCGCCCCAGATCAAGGAGATGTTCGACCTGACGCCGGTCGAGCTGGGGCTGCTGTTCTCCGCCTTCGCCTGGTCCTACTCCCTGCTGCAGATCCCGGTCGGCATGGTGCTCGACCGTTTCGGCCCGACCCGGGTCGGGCGCTGGGGCGCTTTCCTGTGGGGCGTGGCCTCGCTCATCACCGCCTTCTCGAGCGGCTTCGCCGGCATCCTGGTCGCGCGCATCATCCTGGGCGTGGCCGAGGCTCCCGCCTTCCCGGCCAGCTCCAAGGCCACCGGCTACTGGTTCCCGCGCCACGAACGCGGCCTGGCCACGGCGATCTTCGACGCCGCCGCCAAGTTCTCGAACGTGATCGGCGTGCCGCTGGTGGCGATCACGGTCGTGACCTTCGGCTGGCGCTGGGGCTTCGGCCTGACCGCGGTGCTGAGCTTCCTGTACTTCATCGCTTTCTACGTGCTGTACCGCGATCCGAGCGCCGACAAGCGCCTGTCGAAGGTGGAATACGACTACATCCAGCGCGGCGGCGCCGCCCCCGAAGGACCGGCCGAGGCAGGCGCGGTCAACATGCTCGGCTACCTGCTGACCAAGACCAAGGTCTGGGGTCTGACCATCGGTTTCGCGGCCTACGGCTATACCTTCTACCTGTTCCTCACCTGGCTGCCCGGCTACCTGGTCGAAACCATGCACATGAGCATCCTGAAATCGGCCGGCTTCGCGGCGATTCCCTGGGCCTTCGCCACCCTCACCGACCTGTTCGTCGGCGGCTGGCTGATCGACCACCTGATCAAGCGCGGCATGGACGAATCCAAGGTGCGCAAGGCGGTGCTGGTGACGGGCATGAGCTTCGGCCTGGCGGTGTTCGGCGCGACCCAGACCACCGATCCGGTCTGGGCGATCTTCTGGATCTCGATCGCCCTGGGCGGACTGGCCTCGGCCGCACCGGTCAGCTGGTCGCTGCCCTCGCTGATCGCCCCCAAGGGCGGCGCCGGCACCGTCGGCGGCATCATGAACTTCGCCAACAACCTGATGGGCGCGGCCGCGCCGATCGTGACCGGCCTGATCGTGGGCGCCACCGCCTCCTTCACCAATGCCTTCCTGGTCGCCGGCGTGATCCTGGTGATCGGCATTTTCTGCTTCGTGTTCGTGCTCGGGAAAATCGAGCCGATTCCCGACCCCGCACCGGCCGCCACCGTACCGGCGGCGGCCGCCTGAGAAGGGAAGCGCGTATGAAAGCAAAGCTTTCCTTGCTGTGCGCGGCGCTCGCCTGCAGCGGCGCGGCGCTGGCCCAGGGATCTTCGGTGGCGTTGTATGGCGTGATGGACGTGGGCATCTCGGTCGACCAGGGCGGCGCCGCCGGCAGCGCGACGCGGGTGACCAGCGGCATGGCGACCCAGAGCCGCTGGGGCTTCCGGGGCGCCGAGGAACTCGGCGGCGGCCTGGCCGCCTTCTTCGTGATCGAAGGCGGCATCCACGCCGACAAGGGCGACTCGACCCAGAACAATACCCTGTTCGGCCGGACCTCCATCGTGGGCTTGCGCGGCAAATTCGGCGCCGTGAGCGTGGGACTCCAGGATACGCCGCTGTTCACCGTGCTCAACGTCGTCGCCGATCCGCTGCGCAATGGCGTCATCCGGTCGAACAACCTGATGGCCCCGGCGGGATTCCGCGCAGCGAACTCCGTCCTGTACCGCAGCCCCGTGTTCGATGGCTTCAGCACCGCCCTGATGCTGGCCGCCGGCGAAGCACCCGGCAATGCCGCCGCCGGACGGGCGCTCGGCGGTTCGCTCGATTTCAGCCGAGGCCCGCTCAACGCCAGCATTGCCTTCCACCGGAAGAACAACGACAGCGCTACCGTGTCGGGACGCGGGCTTGCGCGCAACCTGCTGCTCGCTGCGAACTACCAGTTCGCTGCGTTCCGGGGCCACGCCGCCTATGAAGTGAACCGGGGGCCGAACAGTGCGCCGATCAACAATGGCGCCGCGGTGTTCGGCGGCGCGCCGCCGGTGCCGTCGACCGACAGCCGCGACCTGCTGCTGGCGGCGTCGATCCCGCTTGGGGCCAGTACGGTCGTGCTGACCTGCGTGCATGCGGACGACCGGACCGTGCACGACCAGGACGCGACCCAGCTGGGCGTGGCGTATATGTACGCGTTCTCCAAGCGTACCGACGTCTACACTTCGTATGGCGGAATCCGTAACCGCAATGGAGCCGTCTACACCGAGGGCAACAGCGAAGAGCCGGGACTCGGAAACCGGCAGTTCGCCCTCGGCCTGCGTCACCGCTTCTGACCGCCGCGCGCACCACCTGCCGGGTTACACTAGGCGCCGCTCACCGTGCCGATGGAAGAAAGCAGACGATGAAGTGGATTATTACGAAGTACCTGATCACGGCGGCCGTTGTCGTGCTGGTGTCGGAGACCGCCAAGCGCAGCGACCGGTTCGGCGGCCTGATCGCCGCCCTGCCGATGATCACCCTGCTGACGCTCGTGTGGCTGCATGTGGAGAACCAGCCTGCCGCCAAGCTGGCCAATCACGCGTGGTACACCTTCTGGTACGTGGTGCCGACCCTGCCGATGTTCCTGGCCTTTCCCTGGCTGCTGCAGCGTCTCGGTTTCTGGTGGGCCCTCGGCAGCTGCGCCCTGATCACGATCGCCTGCTTCGCGGCCTTCGCCTTGCTGGTGCGGCGTTTCGGGATCGAGTTGCTGTAGCGCTTCAGCTGCCCCGCTTCAGCGCGCCGCGCAGGAACCAGGCGGCTGCGGCGCACAGCACCACCAGTGTGACCACGGAGCCTTCCACCCCAAAGGCGCCGCCGGTCAGCAGGATGGAGCCGGAAAGTTCGCCACGCAGCAGCCCCGCCTCGGCCTGGTGGCCGGACACCGTGGCCGAAAAGATCTGCCCGACGAAGTAGTTCCAGGCGAGGTGGCTGGCGATGCACATCCACAGGCGGCGCGTCCGCATAAAAATAGCCGCCTGCATGACGCTGTACACGGCCAGTGCCGCAACGGCGACCGGGCTGACACCGTCGTTCGGCAAATGGGCGGCGCTGAACACGACGGCCGAAACGATGATCGCCCAGCGGCTGCCGATCGATTGCTCGCTGATGCGGAACACGACGCCGCGGAACAGCATTTCCTCGGTCAGGGCAACCAGCATCAATTCGGCCAATGGCAGCGCAAGCAGCAGCGTGACTGTGTTCATGCCGTCCAGGTGGTAGGCGCCCAGCAAACCAAGCAAGGCGAACACGGCGCACACCAGGCCCGCGCCCAATCCCAGGCCGAGCAAGGATTCGCGCGCGGCGCCCTGGGCGCCGAATTCCGTCAGCGCGCGTTTTTCGATCCGGTGCACGAAGAAGCGGTAGGCCAGGAAGGACAGCACGGCCGCCAGCAACTGGGGCCAGGCGATCCGGTAGGGCTTGTCCACCAGTGCCGACGAGAGGATCATCGTCAGCGGCACCGGCGCGAAGGTCAGCACAATACCGATCACGCTGCGGACAAAAGGGTGGGCCATCAGGCGCGAGGATGGCGCCGCCTTGTTGGCGGACATCGTGCTTGCTTCATTCATTGCTTCGTCTCCTGTACATTTTTCTGGATTCTTCTTAAGCCGCGTTCTTCTTGCCGGACCGGCGCCGGCTGTCTTGGCCTGTCGCCTTGCTGTCGCCGTCCTGCTGCAATGCGAGTCGCGCCGACCGGATGCGCTCGCCGAACGGCCGGTCGGCCAGGGCGGCGATGGCCTGCGCCAGCGATTGCGACAGTGGCAGGTCGAGGTCGGCGTCCAGGCCATCCGCCGCGAGCTTGGTCGCGCGCCAGCATTCCTGCAGGCGCGGCAGCAGTGCGCGGCCTTTCGCGCTCAGGCTGACCACACGCTGGCGGGCATCCTCCGCGCCCGGCGCAATCTGCACCAGGCCCTGCTTCTGCATCAGCGCCACTGTCTGGGTGGCGGCTGGCTGGGTGATGCCGGCCAGGGCCGCGATCTCGCCAATCGTCACCGCCTCGCGCATCGACAGCACGCGCATGACCGGCGTGTAGCGCGGCCGGTAATCCGGCAGGTCGGCGTCGACGTAGGCGGCTTCGACCGCGCTGTCGAGCAGCTCGATCAGGTGGCGCAATTGGGTACCGAGTCCTTGTTTCATGGGTAAAGAATATCAACAGTTATATAAGCGGTAAAGTAATATGGCGGCGGCGCCGCCATTTCATGCGCAGCGCGTAGGCTGCGCTCCGGAAGTGCGCTTCAGCCGGGGCGGGCCGGCGGCAAGAAGGCCGACAGGCGGATCTCGCCGAACTGGCGCATCAGGTGGCCTGCGGCCTGGGCCAGGGCGACATTGAGCGTCCCGGTAATGGCTTCCTCGGCCGCGCAGCCCGGATGATCGACACTGGGACCGATCGCGAAGATGACCGGCTCCTCCAGGGCGCGGTAGACGTCCAGCACCGTAATGGTGTCCGGGTCGGCGGCCAGGGTCCAGCCGCCGCCCCGCCCGCCCGTGGAATTGACGTAGCCAGCGGTGCGCAAGCCCGCCATCATGCGGCGTACCAGTACCGGATTCGTGTCCAGCATCGTGGCGATCTCTTCGGAACTGGCCGCGCCTTTGCGGCCGTGCAGGTGGACGAGGACATGCAGCATCCTCGACAGACGAAAATCGTTTCTCATATTGGCTCCTCCTGCCGGGAGCATACCGCAACTTGTTGAGTTGCGATATGCCGTGAAGAAATTCCGATACTCGTCGAGTTGCGCAAACGGGGAAGGCCAGCCCAAAGTTTTAGCTTCCCTGCGCTGGCTCACTCACGCAGTCCCACCTGCCCTCTTTTGAGCCACCTCAAACATTCACAACCGAGCGCTCTCAATAGCTTTACTGCGCACGATTGGATTTGACGCGCTATTCAAATACGCATATATTTTTTCGTATTCCGAATGGAAACGTTTCCAGTCACAGCTTCCGCAAGAATTCTCAGAACCAACGTCGATGTTGGGCGCAGCGTGGCGGAGCCAGAACGGCCTCCCCACATTTCTTTGGAGTTAATCGAGGAGTCGAAGTGAATAACCATAAACAAAATCGTCACTTTACATGGAAACCTTTCCAGGCAATGGCCGCAGGCCTGCTGCTGACCATGGGGGCGCAGACCTCCGCCAGCGTCAGCAACCCCGCCATCGGCCAGTTGCTGTGGTCCGAGGAGTTCAACGGCACCAGCCTCAACACCGGTGCGTGGACCGCCACCGACGGTAACGGCTGCCAGATCAACCTGTGCGGCTACGGAAATGCCGAGCTCCAGTACTACAGCCCCAACAACGTATCGATCGTCAACGTGCCCTTCGAATCCGGCACCCGCGCCCTTGCGATCCAGGCGCGCAACCAGACCATCGGCAGCAATGTCTTCACCTCAGGGAAGATCGACACCAAGGGCAAGGTCCAGGTGCAATACGGGATGGTCGAGGTGCGCATGAGCACTCCCGCCGTCGCCACCGGGCTGTGGCCGGCCGCCTGGATGCTGGGCGTGAGCCCGCAGACCTGGCCGCGCAACGGCGAGATCGACATCATGGAGATGGGCCACAAGGCCTCGAGCCGGACCGCCGCCGGTTCGCCCTCCGCCAACAATTTTGTCGGCTCCAACGTCATCACCTACCAGCAAGCGGCCTGCGTCCCCGGCAATGAAAGCTGCGCCGCCTCGACCGCCTGGCAGACCAAGAACTGGTACGTCTCCTCGACCCCGCTGACCAACCGCTTCGTCCTCTACCGCCTGTATTGGACGGAAAGCGAGATGCGCTTCACGGTGGTCGACAACGGCGTCGAGCGCAACATGTACGACGCGCCGCTGCCGGTCAATTCGACGGCCCTGCAGGCGCCCTTCTACCTGCTCCTGAACCTCGCCGTGGGTGGCAATTTCACCGACGCCGCCAGCCCGGGCCAGGTTAGCGCGCCATTGCCCGGGACCATGTACGTCGACTACGTGCGCGTCTACCGGCTCGACGGCAAGGGAACGGTCAAGCTGGGCAACCAGACCGTGCCGGAAGTCGGCAAGTTCGGCGTGTTCACCGACACCACGAGCGTCAACAACAAGCTGGTGGCCGGCACCAGCTCGGACATCTTCCTGTGGAACGGCGCCTCCAGCGGCGCGGGAAACCTGCCGCCCTACGAGGGCAGCAACGTCATCGCCTGGAGCTACAACACCCCCGGCCAGTGGTTCGGCGGCGGCGTCCAGTCGCGCCAGGCCCGCGACCTGAGCAATTTCCGCAACGGGACGATGAAGTTCCGCATCAAGATTCCGGCCAACGTCTCCTTCAACATCGGCGTCGGCGACACCTATACCAACCAGAACTGGGTCAACTTCCCGGCCAACACCACGACCCACGGCCTGGTGCGCAACGGCGAGTGGGCGACCGCCACCGTCCCCGTGAGCACCCTGATCGGTCCCAAGGTGGCGCTGCAGTCGCTGCTCGACGTCTTCATGATCTCGAGCGACGCCAACCGCTCGCCGGCCTCGGCCTTCCAGTTCGCCATCGACGACATCGTCTGGGATTCGGGCACGACCACCACCCCGCCGCCGGCGCCGACCGGCCCGACCTACGTGACCCAAACCTCGGCGACCACGCTCCAGTTCACCGCGAATACCGGCAGCTGGGCCGACGTGCACTACACGGTCAACAACGGCGCCCAGCAGAACGTGCGCATGCGCCTCGACGGCAGCAGCAACAGCTTCATCGCCGGCGGCCTGAAGATCGGCGACGTGGTGCGCTACAGCTTCACCTACTGGGACACTGCGCGTAACTATGCCGTCGACACCGCCTGGCAGAGCTATACGATGAAGTGATCGCGAAACTCGGGCGGCGCGGCGCGGTCTGATGACAGAGGAGGCAAAGGAGAGGAAACATGGCCACCATCAGATTGGACAAGCCCGCCTGGGGAAGCTACGCCGACAGGATGTCGAAGGCGCTCCTCGGTACGCCCGCCGAGGTCGAAGTCGCGTCGATGAACTTCGGCGTCCAGCTCGCGGCCGCATGGATTCCGCTGCTGGGCATCCTGTACGACCCCAAGAACGATATGTTGGCCGTGAGCTTCGACGGCCTGGATCACATGGTCCGCCATCCCCAGGACATCTACGTCCAGGAAGACGGCGGCAAGGTGCAGAGCATCGAAGTGATCGGCAGCGACGGCGCCCGGCACATCATCCGCCTGCGCCAGGCTATCCCCATGCCGGCCTGAGCCCTCGCCGGATGTCTTTCAACCCGCCGGCTTCGGCGGCGGCCGCGGCGGCGGTCCCATGCGCATATTGGCATTCTCGATGTCGGCCGCGATAAGCCAGCGGCCATCCACCTTGCGCAGTACCAGCACGAACTTGCCGGCATCGAGCGCCTGGCCGGCCGGGCCATACGCGCCCACCACCGTGGCGAGGTCGCCGGAAGCGCGATAATCGATCACGCGCAGGAAAGTCGGCATGCCGCCACCGCCGGAGTACGCCTTCGCGATGCTGTCCCTGCCGCGCGCGGGCGGCTGGTTGCTCGGCAGGGCCATGCCGTCCTCCGCGAACAGGGCGGCGAGGCCCCTGGCGTCGTTCGCCGCCCAGGCCTTTTCGTAATCGCGCAACACCCGGTCGACCTCGGGCGGTACGCTGACCGAAGGCAGGGATTGCGCCGCTGCCCGAACGATGTTCAATGCGGCGGCCAGCACAGGCGCCATCAGGACCCCACGCATTTGACGCTCCCTCAGTATTGTCAGCGCCTCATTCTATCCAGCGGAACCCGGCCTGGCCATGAAAAATGGATACGTATATCGCTGTCGCATTTAACGCCCTTCGCTGCGGGAATCGGCACAGTCTCGCGCACAGCCCTTTGATAAGATCGCGCCCGGCCTTTTATGAACGCACGGCAGTCACAGTCTTTATGGGAGCAGGGATGACGATTCACGGAGAAATGATCATTGGGCGCCGCAGCGAGCGCGGTGTCGCAGGCGAAGTGCGCAGCGCCGACCCCGCGCGCGGCGCGGCACTGGAACCGGCCTTCGGCACGGCGAGCCCGGCGCAGCTGGCGAGCGCCTGCGAACTGGCGGAGCAGGCCTTCGATGCCTACCGCGCCATTGGCCTGGAGCAGCGCGCCCGTTTCCTCGAATCGATTGCGGAAGAAATCCTGGACATCGGCCCGCTGCTGATCGAGCGCGCCCATCAGGAATCCGGCCTGCCGCTAGCGCGCCTGGAAGGCGAACGTGGACGCACGGTCAACCAGCTTCGCCTGTTCGCCAAGGTGGTTCGCGACGGCCACTTCCTCGGAGCGACCCTGGACGCCGCCCTTCCCCAGCGCAGCCCGCCGCGCCCGGACCTGCGGATGGCGAAGATCCCGCTCGGCCCGGTAGCCGTGTTCGGCGCCAGCAACTTCCCCTTGGCGTTCTCGGTTGCCGGCGGCGATACCGCCTCCGCGCTGGCGGCCGGCTGCCCGGTGGTGGTCAAGGCCCATAACGCCCACTTGGGCACCTCGGAGCTGGTGGCCAGGGCCGTGCAGAGGGCCGCCATCGATTGCGGCATGCCGGAAGGCGTGTTCTCGATGGTGATCGGCGAAGGCAAGCAGATCGGCCAGGACCTGGTGAACCACCCGGCCATCCAGGCGGTCGGCTTCACCGGCTCGCGCCAGGGCGGCCTGGCGCTGCTGTGCACCGCGAATGCGCGTCCGGTGCCGATTCCCGTCTATGCGGAAATGAGCAGCGTCAATCCAGTCTTCCTGTTGCCGGGCGCACTCGCCAACGGCGGCGCCAGGCTGGCGGCGGGCTTCATCGATTCGCTGACCCTGGGCGTCGGCCAGTTCTGCACCAACCCGGGACTGGTGATCGCGCTGGCGGGCGAGGCGCTGGACGCCTTCCGCATTGCCGCGGTGGACGCGCTGCAGGCCACAGCCGCCGGGACCATGCTCACCGCCGGCATCCACCAGGCCTATCTCGGCGCCATCGAGCGCCGCTCGGGCCTGGCCGGCGTGCAACTGCTCGCACGCGGCAGCGCCGAAGCAAGCGGCTGCGCCGCCCAGGCGGCCCTGTACCAATGCGACGCCGCCACCTACCTGGCCAACCCGGCCCTGGAAGAAGAGATCTTCGGACCGGCCTCGGTGCTCATCGCCTGCCGCGACCAGGCCGAGATGCTGGCCGTGGCGCGTCACCTGGAAGGCCAGCTGACCGCCACCGTCAATGCGACGGAGGCCGACCATGCCCTCGCGGCCGTCCTGCTGCCGACCCTGGAACGCAAGGCCGGACGGATCCTGTTCAACGGCTTCCCGACCGGTGTCGAGGTGGCCCATGCGATGGTGCACGGCGGTCCCTTCCCGGCCACATCGGACAGCCGCTCGACTTCGGTGGGGGCGACCGCGATCGAGCGTTTCCTGCGGCCGGTCTGCTACCAGGATGTCCCGACCGGACTCTTGCCGCAAGCCTTGCGCGACGGTAATCCGCTGGGCATTGCGCGCCTGGTCGACGGCCAATTCCGCGTGAATTAAGCGGTCGACCGGTGTAATCATGCGGAGCGGGTAAAAATACTAAAAGTCTGCAAGGTTCGTGAAAGAATTGTCGACCAAAATTCAGTGCATGCACTCGTAATGTTGTATCCGGTTGACGGAAAGTGCTGAAGCTTGCGCTAAACTGTTGCAAGTTCATAAAGGCCATGACACGAAAGCGCCCGCTGTGCCCACTCAGTCCTGCATGATACACACCGCATGAACACCGTCCCGTTCACGTTCGGTCCATTCGAACTGCATCCGCTGCGCCGGACGCTGCTGAGGAATGGCGAGCCGGTCCAGATCGGCAGCCGGGCGTTCGACGTGCTGACCCTCCTGCTCGAGCGGGCCGGCGCAGTCGTCGGCAAGGAAGAGCTGATGGCGCGCGCCTGGCCGCGTACCTGCGTCGAAGAATCCAACCTGCGGGTCCACATCAGCGCCCTGCGCAAGCTCCTGGAAAAAGACAGCGGCGGCCTGCGCTACATCGACAACGTGGCCGGCCGCGGCTACAGCTTCGTCGGCCCGGTGTCCTCGGCCTCCATCGCCGCGGCGCCAGGCTCGCGCATCACCCCCCTGTCCGCGCCTCTCCGCCTGGACCAGCGCTTCGGCTCGCGGCTGATCGGCCGCGAGGACGCCGTCGGCGCCGTCTGCGCCGCCCTGGGGGACACGCGCCTGCTCACCATCGCCGGACCCGGCGGCGTGGGCAAGACGGCGCTCGCCATCGCTTGCGCACGCCAGATGGCCCAGCACCTCCGCGACGGGGTATGCATGCTGGAGCTGGGAAGCGTTTCCCATCCCTCCTTGGTCGTCGACGCCCTGGCGGCGGCGCTGGAACTCCCCTCGCATGCTCCCTACGACGCTATCCTGGCCCAACTGCGCGGGCGCAGCATGCTGCTGGTGCTCGACAGCTGCGAACACCTGGGCGATGCGCCGGCGCGCCTGGCCGAGGGCTTGTGCGCGGCCGCGCCCGGCCTGACCCTGCTGGCGACCAGCCGCGAGGCGCTGGGCCTGGCGGGCGAGCGGGTGCACTCCCTGGGGCCGCTCGCCGTGCCCGCTGCGGGTACGCCGGCCGAGGCGCTCCCCGCCTACGGCGCGCTGGCCCTGTTCGTCGAATGCGCAGCCGGTGCGATTGATGCTTCGCGCCTGACTGCGGACGACTGGAACCTGATCGCGGAAATGTGCCGGCGCCTGGACGGCCTGCCCCTGGCCATCGAACTGGCCGCCGCGCGGGTACCGATGCTCGGACTGCACGGCGTCGCCTCCGGGCTGGGCGCATCGCTTGCCATGCTGTCGCGCAGCCGGCCCGGCGGCGAGGCGCGTCACCAGTCGATGCGCGACGTGCTCGACTGGAGCTATGCACTCCTGTCGGCGGGCGAACAGCGCCTGCTGCGCTGCCTGTCGGCATGGCGCGGCGGTTTTACCGCCGATTGCGCCCGCGCCCTGTGGCCGGACCAGGGCGCCGCGTTCGAACCGGCGGCCCTGTACAACCTGGCCGCGCGTTCCCTGCTCGTGTGCGACTACGATGGCGCCGGCGTGGGCTACCGGATGCTCGCGACCACCCGCCTGTACGCCGCCGAGCGCCTGGCGCAGGATGGCGAACTGGCCTTTGTCGCGCGCGCCCACGCCGCGCGCTGCCTGGACCTGATGCTGGAAGCGCGCGGCGAGCCCGGCGGAGCGCAGCGCCTGGCCCGCCATGCCGGCCGCCTGGCAGACGTGCGCGCCGCCCTCGACTGGTGTTTCGCGCACGGCGGCGATGCCGGACTGGGCGTCCGCCTGGCCGCGGCGGCCACGCCGCTGTGGAGCGAATTGTCGCTGCTGGACGAGCAGCGCACCCAGATCCTGCGCGCCTTGCCGCACGCGCGCGACGCCGCTGCCGAAATGGCCTTGCAGGCCAGCCTGGGCGGGGTCCTGGTGCACCTTGACAGCCCGTCGGAACAGGTAGCGGCCGCCTTCACCCGCGCCTACGAGCTGGCGCACAGCCAGGGGGACAATACCCAGCTGGCGCGCAGCTTCGGCGGGCTGTGCGTCAATCACCTGCTCCAGGGGCAGTATCCGGAGGCAATCGCCCTGGCTCATGCGTTCGCGCCTTACCGTAAGGGCGGCAAGAGCGCGCATGACCGCTGCGCCGACGATATCCACGACCGGATGATGGCGGCCGCCCTGCATTTCCATGGCGAACAGCGCCAGGCGCGGTTCCACGCCGAACGCGTGCACCGGCTTGCGCGCGACACGGAACAATGGCCGGCGCCACATGGTCCCGCCGGAACGGCGCTCCAGTACGACCGCCAGGCGGCCTCCAGCGCGGTGCTGGCGCGCATCCGCTGGCTCGCGGGCCATGCCGAGGAAGCGGCCGCACTGGCCACGAATGCGCTCGAGCGCGCCCAGGAAATCGAGCATCCCGCCTCGACCTGCCTGTCGCTGGCCCTGTCCGCCATCCCAATTGCCTTCTGGAACGGCGACCAGCATGCGGCGTCCTATTTCACCGGCGTGCTGTGTGAGCGCTCGCAGGTGCACGGGCTGAAACACTGGCAATCCTGGGCGGCCCAGTTCAGCGCGCTGAGCGAAGGGGCATGCCCGAGCGGCGCCGGCGCGCTGCTGCCGGGACCGCAGGCCGAGACGATCTTCACCATCCTTCCCGGCCTGGCCGGGCCGGCCGATTTCGCCCGGGTCGGCCAGGGCCTGGCGGGCTGGTGCGCGGCGGAGCTGATCCGCCAGAAAGCGGTCTGGATGCGCACCGCCGGCCGCCCCCCGGCCCAGGCGGACAGCGTGCTGCTGCAGGCCGCCGCAATTGCCGAGTCGCAAGGGGCGCTGGCCTGGCTGCTGCGCGTCGCCCTCACCCGCGCCCAGTGGTCGCTGGGCACGCCGCGCGCCGCCGAGGCCCTGGGCCAGTTGGCGGCGGTGCTGCGCCGCTTCCCGCAGGGTTTTCCCAGCCGCGACCAGCGCGATGCGCAAGCCTTGCTGGACAGCCTGGGCGGCGGGGAATATTTCTTCCAGCCCGACCTGCGCAGCCGCATGCGCGTGCACGGTCGAGGCCAGGCAACAACACAGACGGGGACGGCGAGAGGCGCACTGCTTCCCCGGGAATGACGGCGGACGGCGATCTGGCTATAATTTCGGCCTTCGCCCCACAGGAATTCCCATGTCCCTCCTCGCTCACCAGCTCGAACTGCTCTCGCCCGCCAAGACCGCCGAGATCGGCCGCGAAGCCATCCTTCACGGCGCCGACGCGGTCTATATCGGCGGCCCGGCCTTCGGCGCCCGCCACAACGCCAGCAATCCCCTCGAGGACATCGCGGCGCTGGTCGAGTTCGCGCACCGCTACCGCGCGCGCATCTTCGTCACCATGAACACCATCATGCACGACGCCGAGCTGGACCTGGCCCGCAAGCAGATCTGGCAGCTGTACGAGGCCGGCGTGGACGCCCTGATCATCCAGGACATGGGCCTGCTGGAGCTCGACCTGCCGCCGATCCAGCTGCACGCCAGCACCCAGTGCGACATCCGCACCGTCGAGAAGGCGAAATTCCTGGGCGACGTCGGCTTCTCGCAGCTGGTGCTCGCGCGCGAACTGACCGTCGAGCAGATCAGGAAGATCAAGGCCCAGGTCGACACGCCGCTGGAGTACTTCGTGCACGGCGCGCTGTGCGTGGCCTTCTCCGGCCAGTGCTACATCTCGCACGCCGACACCGGCCGCAGCGCCAACCGCGGCGACTGCTCGCAGGCCTGCCGCCTGCCCTACACCCTGACGGACGGCCAGGGCCGCGTGGTGGCCTACGACAAGCACCTGCTGTCGATGAAGGACAACGACCAGAGCGCCAACCTGGAAGCCCTGGTCGACGCCGGCATCCGCTCCTTCAAGATCGAAGGCCGCTACAAGGACATGGGCTATGTGAAGAACATCACCGCCCACTACCGCGTCCTGCTGGACGAGCTGCTGGAGCGCCGTCCCGAATTCGCGCGCGCCTCGAGCGGCCGCACCCAGGTCATGTTCACCCCGGACGTGGACAAGAACTTCCACCGCGGCCACACCGATTACTTCGCACAGGGCCGCCAGGATGATATCGGCGCCTTCGACTCGCCCAAGTACGTGGGCGTGGAGCTGGGCAGCGTCACCCGCATCGCCGGCGACCACTTCGACCTGCTCAGCAGCGCGCCGATGGCCAACGGCGACGGCCTCAACTACATGAACAAGCGCACCACGGTCGGCATCCAGGCCAACCGCGCCGAGAAGCTGGGCGAGGACGAGGAAGGCCAGCGCTGGCGCGTGTTTCCGAACGAGGCCATCGCGACCCTGCCGGGCCTGAAGGTGGGCAGCGTCATCCACCGCAACCGCGACCACCAGTGGGAAGCGGCGCTGAACAAGAAGTCCTCGGAGCGCAAGGTGCGCGTGGACCTGATCCTGTCCGAGACGCCGGAAGGCCTGCGCCTGGCCATCGTCGACGAAGACGGCATCGCCAGCGACGCCGTGGCGGCGATCGCCCTGCAGCCGGCCCAGCAGGCCGCCCAGGCCGAGGCTGGCCTGCGCACCAGCCTGGCCAAGCTCGGCAACACCATGTTCGAAGCCGGCCACGTCGAGCTGAAGCTGAGCCAGCCCTGGTTCGTGCCGTCCAGCGCCATCAACGCGCTGCGCCGCGACGCCGTCGCCGCGCACGAGGCTGCGCGCCTGGCGGCCTGGGACCGTCCGCCGCGCAAGGCCCCGGCCGAGCCGCGCGCCGTGTACCCGGAAACCCAGCTGAGCTACCTGGCCAACGTCTACAACGAGAAGGCGCGCGCCTTCTATCACAAGCACGGCGTGCAGCTGATCGCCGCCGCCTACGAGGCGCACGAGGAACCGGGCGAGGTGCCGCTGATGATCACCAAGCACTGCCTGCGCTTCTCGTTCAACCTGTGCCCGAAGCAAGCCAAGGGCGTGCAAGGCGTGCAGGGCCAGGTGCGGGCGGAGCCGATGACCCTGGTCAGCGGCGGCGAGCGCTACACCCTGCGCTTCGACTGCAAACCCTGCGAAATGCACGTGGTCGGCGCGATGAAGCCCGGCATCCTGAATTCGCCGCCGCCCTCGGCGGTGCCCTACAGCCCGCTGGTCTTCCACCGCCACCGTCCGCGCACCTGATCGCGCACGTGGGCGGCCCGGGCCCCCCCCCCCCGCGCCACCCCCGGACGGAAAGGCCCCCGCCC
>NZ_JAGKSG010000022.1:0-84499 GCF_018119385.1 Massilia sp. AB1
CCCCCCCCCCCCCCCCCCCCCCCCCCCCCCCCCCCCCCCCCCCCCCCCCCCCCCCCCCACCCCCCCCCCCCCCCCCACCCCCCCCCCCCCCCCCCCCCCCCCCCCGGCGCGGCGGGGCCCGACGGTCTTTCAGCAGCGGGTTCTGCAGGCAGCGTCAAGCCGCCGCTTCGAACTCCACCAGCTCCACCCCCGGCAGCCTGCACTCGCCCACCGCGCGGATGATTGCGTCGATGGCCGCCCGCCGGGTGAAGCTCTTGCGCCAGGCAATCACCACGCGGCGCGAAGGCGCCGGCGCCGAGAAAGGCACATAGGTCAGCAGGCCGCTCTTGTCGTTCATGTCGGCCACCGAGGCGCGCGGCAGCACGGTCAGGCCGATGCCGCTGGCCACCATGTGGCGGATCGTCTCCAGCGACGAACCCTCGAAGGTGCGCTGCATGCCGTTGCCGCCCGCCGAGAAGCGGGCCATTTCCGGGCACACTTCCAGCACCTGGTCGCGGAAGCAGTGGCCCGCGCCCAGCAGCAGCATGGTTTCCAGCTTCAGGTCCTCGGCCGAGATCTCCTTGCGGCTGGCCCAGGGATGGCTGCGCGGCATCGCGACCACGAAAGGCTCGTCGTACAGCGGCTGCACCGACATCCCGTGGTCCGGCAGCGGCAGCGCCATGATGGCGGCGTCCAGCTCGCCCTGGCGCAGCATTTCCAGCAGCTTGTGGGTGTAGTTCTCCTGCAGCACCAGCGGCATCTGCGGCACGGTGTCGATCAGGTTCTTGACCAGGGGCGGCAGCAGGTAGGGGCCGATGGTGTAGATCACGCCCAGGCGCAGGGGACCGGCCAGCGGGTCCTTGTTCTGCTTGGCCAGTTCCTTGATCGCGGCGGTCTGCTCCAGCACGCGCTCGGCCTGGGCCACGATCTGGGCGCCCAGCGGCGTCACCGATACTTCCGAACCGCCACGCTCGAACAGCGTGACGCCCAGCTCGTCTTCCAGCTTCTTGATGGCGACAGACAGGGTCGGCTGGGCCACGAAACAGGCTTCCGCCGCGTGGCCGAAGTGTTTGGCGCGCGCCACGGCGACGATGTATTTCAGCTCGGTCAGTGTCATAGGCGTTTGGTCTTGGAAAGGCGCGCCGGCGGCTTGCGGCGGCCGGTCAGCCGTGAAATATTATTTTAACGGGAATCTTAGTCATATAATTGCCCGGCAGGCCGATTTTGCCTGTCTTTAGAGAAAGGCCCGCATGTCCTCGACCTTCGGCCCGGCGGAAGCCCAGGCTTATATCCACAAGTTGCTGACGGTGATGCATCACCAGGGCGGCTCCGACCTCTTCATCTCGGCAGACTTTCCTCCCAGCATGAAACACCAGGGCGCGATGAAGCCCCTGAGCCAGCAGCGCCTGAGCGGGGATGTTACGCGCGCCCTGGCCATGTCGCTGATGAACGAGCGCCAGCGCGCCGAGTTCGAGGCCGAGATGGAATGCAATTTTGCCATCTCCCTGCCCGGGGTGTGCCGTTTTCGGGTGAATGTCTTCGTGCAGCAGCAGAGCGTGGGCATGGTGGTGCGCACCATCGCCTCGGAGATCCCGAATTTCGAAAAGCTCGACCTGCCGGAAGTGCTGAAGGACGTCGTCATGACCAAGCGCGGACTGGTGCTGGTGGTGGGCGGCACAGGTTCGGGCAAGTCGACCACCTTGGCGGCGATGATCGACTACCGCAACAGCAACTCGGCCGGCCACATCATCACGGTCGAAGACCCGGTCGAATACGTCCACAAAAACAAGAACTGCCTGGTCACCCACCGCGAGGTGGGCGTGGACACGCATTCCTGGCATAACGCGCTGAAGAACACCCTGCGCCAGGCGCCGGACGTGATCCTGATCGGCGAGATCCGCGACACCGAGACCATGGAACACGCGATCGCCTTTGCCGAGACCGGCCACCTGTGCCTGGGCACCCTGCATGCGAACAACGCCAACCAGACCCTGGACCGCATCATCAACTTCTTCCCGGAAGAGCGGCGCAACCAGCTCCTGATGGACTTGTCCTCGAACCTGCGCGCGGTGGTGTCGCAGCGCCTGATCCGCACCGAGGACGGAAAGGGCCGCAAGGCGGCCATCGAGATCCTGCTGAACACGCCGACGATCAGCGAGATGATCCTGAAAGGGAACTTCCAGACCATCAAGGAAATCATGCACAAGTCGCGCGAGCTCGGCATGTGCACCTTCGACCAGGCCTTGTTCGAGCTGTACAACAAGGGCTACATCGGCTACGACGAAGCGATCCGCAACGCCGATTCGGCCAACGGCCTGCGCCTGCAGATCAAGCTTTCGGGCGACCGCAAGGGCCCGGGCGACGGCGCGGGCGCCAAGGCGACCGAACTGTCGATGGCGATCGAGGAAGAAGCGGAAGACGAAGACGCTCCACCCCAAACCTGATTTTTCTATTTTTATGCCTGTATTCGAGAAGAAGATCTGCGCCCGTGCCGACCTGGCCGCGCGCGTAGCAAGCCTGCCGAAACCCGTGGTGCTGACCAACGGCGTGTTCGACATCCTGCACCGCGGCCACGTGACCTACCTCGCGCAGGCGCGCGAACTGGGCGCCTCCCTGGTGGTGGCGGTGAACACCGACGCCTCGGTCAAGCGCCTGGGCAAGGGCGACGACCGCCCGCACAACACCCTGCATGACCGCATGGCCGTGCTGGCGGCGCTGGAGTCGGTCAGCCTGGTGGTGGAGTTCGACGAGCAGACCGCCCTCGAGGTGGTGCAGGAAGCGCGCCCCGAGATCTATGCCAAGGGCGGCGATTACGTCATGAGCGAGATTCCCGAGGGGCAGGCGGTGCTGGCGTATGGTGGCCGCGCAGTGGCGATCGACTTCGAGCATGACCGCTCGACCACCAAGCTGGTGGCGAAAATCCGCGGCTGATCCGCCTATGCGGCGGCGCCACTCGCCTGGCGCCGCATGCGCCACGTCAGCCCCAGCAAGCCGATGCCCAGCATCGCCCAGGTGCCGGGCTCAGGCGCCTGCGAGATCATGGTCAGGCGGGTGTCGCTGGTCCAGTACAGATGGCGCTCGTGGGTGCCGCCCGGGTTGAAGTCGTAGGCGTAGTGCAGGTCGCCCGTCGTGATCAGGAGGCCGCCGCCCACCCAGCCTTCCGGATCGCTGCCGTAGCTGCCGACCGCGAAGCTCAAGCCCTCGTCCGGCGAGAACGAGAAGGCGGTGGCGCCGCAGGTATACCAGGCATTGCTGCCCGCCGCGCAGGCGATGTAGTCGGTCTCGCCGACCACCAGGGCCAGGAGTTCGTCTTTTTCCAGCAAGCCGTCGCCGTCCAGGTCATTGCCCTTGAACGAGCCGGTGATGGTTTCGTCGGTCAGGAAAACATCGGCTTCCTGGTCGTAGAAGCCGGCGAAGGAAAAGTCCCAGGAAACGGGATCGGCATGGGCGGCAGCGCAGCCGAGGAGCAGGGCGCCGGTGGTGAGCAACTTCTTCATGGGTACCTCGAACAGAACAGGGCGCCGGGGAAACGTGAATTGTGTCTGTCGCGTTTGTGAAAACGTGACATTCGCAAGCGTACTCCCGAACGGCTTAACTGTCGTGTTCGATGCTTACCTTTTGTCGCAGCTCTGCCACAGGGACAGGGCCTCAGGCGCCGCCGGCGTAGCCGTTCTGGCGCCAGGCCTCGTAGACAACGACGGCCACCGTGTTGGACAGGTTCAGGCTGCGGTTATCGGGCCGCATCGGCAGGCGGATGCGCTGCGCGGGCGGGAAGGTTTCGCGCAGGGCCGGGTCCAGGCCGCGCGATTCGGCGCCGAACACGAACACGTCGCCCGGCCGGAAGCTGGCGTCGGCGAAGGGGGAGGAGCCGTGGGTGGTCAGCGCGAACATGCGCGCCGGGTCCGGTTTGGCGTCCGCCAGGAAGGCGTCCCAGTTCTTGTGGACCTTCATGGTGGCGTAGTCGTGGTAATCCAGGCCGGCGCGGCGCATCTTGGCGTCGTCCAACGGAAAGCCGAGCGGCTCGATCAGGTGCAGCTGCACGCCCGTATTGGCGCACAGGCGGATGACATTGCCGGTGTTCGGCGGGATTTCTGGTTCGACCAGGACGACGTGGAACAACGCATTCTCCTAACAACAATCTTCATGTGTGGGGCGGCGTCCTGGCGAAGACGAAATTCGTCACCCGCGCCGCGCCGGCCCGTTTCAATACGAACGCCAGTTCATCCAGCGTGTGCCCGCTCGTCATGACGTCGTCGACGACGCCCACGTGCCGGCCCGCTACCCGTTCTTCCAGCTCCATGGCGAAGGCGCCGCGCACATTGCGCTGCCGCTCGGCCGGTTCGACGCCCGACTGCGCCGCCGTTTCGACCACCCGCCGGGCCAGGCGCGGGACGCATTCCGCGTCCAGCAGGCGGGCCAGGGGACGCGCCACCTCCAGCGCCTGATTGTAGCCGCGCTCGGCCAGCCTGCGCGCACCCAGGGGTACCGGGCACAGCAGATCCGGGGCCGGCCAGGCCGCGCGCAGCGCCGCATCGTGCAGGGTGCGCGCCATCCAGGGCGCCAGCGCCAGCTGGGCGCCGAACTTCAATTGCAGCACCAGGGCGTCGAGCGGAGCGTCGTAGTCGCAGGCGGCCAGCGTGGCGTCGAAGGCGGGCGGCGCGGCCAGGCAGGCGCCGCAGGGCAGGGCGGCATCCAGGTCGCCGGCCGGATTGGCGCACACCGGGCAGCGCGGGCGGACCGTGACATAGGCGCCTTCGCAATCGCCGCAGACGGCGGCATCGCCGGCCGCGCCGCACAGCGCGCAGCTCGACGGCAGCAGCCAGCGCAACAGAGGGCTGGGCCAGCGCCGCCAGCAGGCGAGCATTCCTGTCATCGGCTGGATTCTCGATAAACGAGTAAACTCCCGCCATTATCTCATTTGTACGCTCTTCCCCATGGCTTCTCCTCAATCCCCGTCCAAGATGAGCGCGCCGATCGACCTGGCGCGCGTACGCGCGCTGTTCGCGCGTCCGGAACGCATCGCCCCGTCGGACTTCCTGCGCCGCGAAATCGCCCAGCGCATGCACGAGCGCCTGCAACTGGTGAAGATCGTCCCGAAACAGGTGCTGGACGCCGGCTGCGGCACCGGCGCCGACCTGGCCCTGCTGCAAAAGACCTATCCGGCGGCCCAGGTCCTGGGCCTGGACGCCGCCCCGGCCATGGCTTCCGCCGCCAGGGCGCCGGCCCCCAGCACCCGTTCGCTGAACCAGATGCTCAGCCGTTTCCTGCCCGCCAAGGCCGGCCTCGATATCCTGTGCGGCGACTTCGGCAAGCTGCCGCTGGGCCCGAACTCGCTCGACCTGCTGTGGTCCAACCTGGCGCTGCACTGGCATCCGCTGCCGGACCGCGTGTTCGCCGAGTGGCGCCGCGTGCTGCGCGTCGACGGGCTGCTGATGTTCTCGAACTTCGGCCCGGACACCTTCCACGAGCTGCGCACCGCCTTCGCCGCGCTGGACGACGCCCCGCATACGCTGCCCTTCGTGGATATGCACGATTTCGGCGACCAGCTGGTGGAAGCCGGTTTTTCGACGCCGGTGATGGACATGGAACGCATCACCGTCACCTACGACACGGTGGAGGCGCTGCTGGCCGACGTGCGCGCCCTGGGCGGCAACCCGCTCGACACGCGCCGCCGCGGCCTGATCGGGCGCGCGGCCTGGCGCAAGGTCGTGGACGCCTTCGAGGCGCAGCGCCGTCCGGACGGCAAGCTGGGACTGACATTCGAAGTCATCTACGGCCATGCTTTCCGCCCGGCGCCGCGCGCCACGGCCTCGGGGGAATCGATCGTCCGTTTCCACCCGCCGAAACCTCGTTAATTCAACATGCATACCACAGTCCGCGGATGCCCCGATTTTCCTTGAATAAAAATTAGCAATTTCAGTATAATCAATCGCTATTTTTCTCTTTCGGACCAGAATAACGCTGAAAAAAACAGCACTTCCGGGGAAAAAGTAGAACTGAATTGCAGCATCCGCAGAGAACGCCGGACCCTGCCAGCCTAGTGCTGGGCGGGCTCGGCGTGATGGTTTCCACCATTCCGCAGCGCAATTTCGCGGGACGACCCGGCAGCCCTCTGCGAACAACGTTCGGAGGCGGCGGCAGTTTGTTCTCGGAATTGCCGCCGTCTAAAAAATACATTTATTTTTTGGTGGTTGGGGACATATGACTTATGCATCGCGATTTGGGGCCATGCTGTTCGGCCTCGCTGTAACTGCCGGCATCCCTGCGTGGGCGGCACCGGAGATCACGGGCCGGCCGGTTGAGCACCAGTTGAACATGCAGCCCCCCGTGACCGGTGTCGGCGCCGACATCTACTCCCTGCACAACCTGATGATGATCATCTGCCTGGTCATCTTCGTGGGCGTGTTCGGCGTCATGTTCTATTCGGTGTTCAAGCACCGCAAATCCCTGGGCCACAAGCCCGCCACCTTCCACGAATCGACCGCCGTCGAAATCGCCTGGACCGTCGTTCCCTTCCTGATCGTCATCGGCATGGCCCTCCCGGCCACCAAGACCGTGGTGGCGCTGAAGGACACCTCGAATGCCGACATCACCATCAAGGCCACCGGCATGCAGTGGAAATGGGGCTACGACTACCTGAAGGGCGAAGGCGAGGGCATCTCCTTCCTGTCGAACCTGTCGACCCCGCGCGCCCAGATCGGCCTGCCGGGCGAAGCGCCCACCGAGGCGAAGGGCGAGAACTACCTCCTTGAGGTGGACAACGAAATGGTCGTCCCGGTGAACAAGAAGATCCGCATGGTCTTCACCGCCAACGACGTGATCCACGCCTGGACCATCCCGGCCTTCGCCATCAAGCAGGATGCGATTCCCGGCTTCGTGCGCGACGGCTGGTTCAAGGCCGAGAAGACCGGCGTCTACCGCGGCAACTGCGTCGAGCTGTGCGGCAAGGACCACGCCTTCATGCCGATCGTGGTGCGCGTCGTGACCGACGCCGAGTACACCGCCTGGGTCGACAAGAAGAAAAAGGACATGGCCGCCCTGGCGGACGATCCGAACAAGGTCTGGACCATCGATGAACTGAAGACCCGCGGCGAGCAGGTGTACAGCGCCAACTGCGTGGCCTGCCACCAGGCCAACGGCCAGGGCGTGCCGGGCGCGTTCGCGCCGCTGGTCGGCTCGGAAGTCGTGCTGGGCGCCAAGGGCCACCAGGTCGACGTCCTGCTGAACGGCCAGGATACGCCGAAGTACCCGGCCGCGATGCCGGCATGGAAGCAGCTGTCGGATACCGAGATCGCTGCCGTGATCACCTACACCCGCAATGCCTGGACCAACAAGGCCGCGGAAAACATCGTACAACCGGCCGAAATCCTGGCCGCACGTAAGTAAGCAAGATCGCTTCAGGGATATCGAAATGACTACCAGCACTATCGATCACGCACACGATCACGGCCACGACCACGCACACGACCATCCGCACGGTCTGCGCCGCTGGCTGTTCGCCACCAACCACAAGGACATCGGCACCCTGTACCTGTGGTTCTCCTTCATCATGCTGCTCTCGGGCGGCGTGCTGGCGCTGATGATCCGCACCGAGCTGTTCCAGCCCGGCCTGCAGTACTTCCGTCCGGAGTTCTTCAACCAGCTGACCACCATGCACGGCCTGGTGATGGTGTTCGGCGCGATCATGCCGGCCTTCGTCGGCTTCGCCAACTGGATGCTGCCGCTGCAGGTGGGCGCCTCGGACATGGCCTTCGCGCGCATGAACAACTTCTCGTTCTGGCTGCTGCCGCCGGCCGCGATCCTGCTGGCCGCGTCCTTCCTGGCCCCGGGCGGCGCCACCGCCGCAGGCTGGACCCTGTATGCGCCGCTGTCGACCCAGATGGGTATCGGCATGGACATGGCGATCTTCGCGATGCACATCATGGGCGCCTCGTCGATCATGGGTTCGATCAACATCATCGTCACCATCCTGAACATGCGCGCCCCTGGCATGACCCTGATGAAGATGCCGATGTTCTGCTGGACCTGGCTGATCACCGCCTTCCTGCTGATCGCCGTGATGCCGGTCCTGGCAGGCGCGATCACCATGACCCTGACCGACCGTCACTTCGGCACCTCGTTCTTCAACGCCGCCGGCGGCGGCGACCCGGTCATGTACCAGCACATCTTCTGGTTCTTCGGCCACCCCGAGGTCTACATCATGATTCTGCCGGCCTTCGGCATCGTGTCGCAGATCATCCCGGCCTTCGCACGCAAACCCTTGTTCGGCTACGCCTCGATGGTCTACGCGACCGCCTCGATCGCGATCCTGTCCTTCATCGTCTGGGCCCACCACATGTTCACCACCGGCATGCCGGTGACCTCGCAGCTGTTCTTCATGTACGCCACCATGCTCATCTCCGTGCCGACCGGCGTGAAGGTGTTCAACTGGGTCGCGACCATGTGGAAAGGCTCGATGACCTTCGAGACCCCGATGCTGTTCGCGGTCGGCTTCATCTTCGTGTTCACCATGGGCGGCTTTACCGGCCTGATCCTGGCGGTGACCCCGATCGACATCCAGGTGCACGACACCTATTACGTGGTGGCCCACTTCCACTACGTGCTGGTGGCGGGCTCGCTGTTCGCGCTGTTCGCGGGCTTCTACTACTGGGGTCCGAAGTGGACCGGCCACATGTATCCTGAGACCGCCGGCAAGATCCACTTCTGGCTGTCGCTGATCACCTTCAACGTGACCTTCTTCCCGATGCACTTCCTGGGCCTGGCCGGCATGCCGCGCCGCTATGCGGACTACGCCACCCAGTTCACGGACTTCAACATGATCGTGTCCATCGGCGCCTTCGGCTTCGGCCTGTCGCAGGTGTACTTCCTGTTCTTCGTGATCCTGCCGACCATCCGCGGCGGCAAGAAGGCGGATGCCAAGCCCTGGGAAGGCGCGGAAGGCCTGGAGTGGACCGTGCCGAGCCCGGCGCCGTTCCACACCTTCGAAACCCCGCCGCTGGTGAAGTAATCATGACCCAGGAAGTTCGCAAGCCGAGCAATCTGAAAACCGCCCTGGTGCTGGGCGGGATTGCGCTGTTCTTCTTCATCAGCGTGTTCGTCAAGTTCACGCTGCTGAGCTGAACCGGGAGCCGGGGATGAACCCGACCAACAGCCGCATCCGGCGCCTGAACCGCAGCACCCTGGGAAAACTGGTGGTGGTGGCGGTGATGATGTTCGGTTTCGGCTACGCGCTGGTGCCGATGTACCGCCAGATCTGCGAGGTGCTCGGCATTAACGTGCTGACCCAGAAGGACGGCTTCGTGGAGGCGCCGACGAACACCCAGGTCGACCGTTCGCGCCGCATCACGATCGAGCTGGACGGCAATGCGCAGGGGCCGTGGCGTTTCCGCCCGACCCAGCGCAGCATCGAGGTGCATCCGGGCGAGCTGACCACGGTCGTGTACGAGGTGGTCAACACGCAGGCGAGGGTGGTCAAGGCGCAGGCGATTCCGAGCTACGCGCCGCAGTCCGCCACGCCGCACTTCAAGAAGGTCGATTGCTTCTGCTTCCAGGAGCAGACCCTGAAGGCGAACGAGGCGCGCCAGATGCCGGTGGTGTTCTTCATCGATCCGGCGCTGCCGCGCGAAGTGAAGAACATCACGCTGTCGTACACGTTCTTCGAGATCGGCGGCATGAGCGGCGTGAAAACCGTGGCGGCGAAGTAAGGAGCAGGCGTGGACGAGAAACCGCACCAACGCAAGGCCAGTTTCCTTGCCACGATGAAGGCGGTGTTCTGGTCCTTCTTCGGGGTGCGCAAGCGCCGCGACTATGAGAGCGATGCGGCGAACCTGAACCCGGTGCATGTCATCATCGCCGGGCTGATCGGAGCGGCACTGTTCATCGGCCTGCTCCTGCTGGCGGTCAGGTTCGCGGTGTCGCAGTAAAGGAATCAAGGCGATCACGTTATGGGAACACGACCGATAACGCCTGAGTCGTCATCCCGGCGGAGGCCGGGATCCAAGTGATAAGAACTACCCGACAATTCAAAAGAGTTTGATTGAGGAGATAAAGATGAGTTCGCCAACGACTTCGCCAGTGGGTTCGCCGCACAGCGCACCTTACTACTACGTGCCTGGCCCATCGCGCTGGCCTATGCTTGCCGGCATTTCGATGCTGGTCACCATGGCCGGCGCCTCGGGCTGGGTCAACAGCCTGCCCTGGGGCCCGGCGGTCTGCCTGGTCGGCATCGTCGCCATGCTGATGGTGCTGTATTTCTGGTTCGGCGACGCCATCGGCGAATCCGAAGGCGGCATGTACAGCAAGCGCATCGACGTGTCCTATCGCTGGTCGATGAGCTGGTTCATTTTCTCCGAAGTGATGTTCTTCGGCGCTTTCTTCGGCGCGCTGTTCTACGCCCGTGCGGTGACCATGCCCTGGCTGTCGGACCTGGACCACAAGTTCATCTGGCCGGACTTCGCACCGGTCTGGGGCAACACCGGCCCGGCGGGCGTGGTGGACAACTTCCAGACCATGGGCCCGTTCCCGATCCCGACCATCAACACCGCGCTGCTGCTGCTGTCGGGCGTGACCCTGACCATCTCGCACCACGCGCTGCGCGCCGGCCACCGCTCGAAGACGGCGTTCTGGCTGTTCGCCACCATCCTGCTGGGCGCGATCTTCATGGGCTTCCAAGTCTATGAATACATGCACGCCTACCAGGAACTGAACCTGAAGCTGACCTCGGGCATCTACGGCTCGACCTTCTTCATGCTGACCGGTTTCCACGGCTTCCACGTGACCATGGGCGCGATCATGCTGTCGGTGATCCTGTACCGTGTGCTGAAAGGGCACTTCACGGCGGAGAACCACTTCGGTTTCGAAGGTGCGGCGTGGTACTGGCACTTCGTGGACGTGGTGTGGCTGGGCCTGTACGTGGTGGTGTACTGGCTGTAAGCGGTAGGGGCTGAAATACTCAGGGACGGTCACGGTGTGGCCGTCCTTTTGTTTTCGAACTGTTGGTGGTGGAAGCGTTAGAGGTGTGCTTGCAAACTTGGGTCCCGGCGAAGGCCGGGACCCAAGTTTCGCAGCGTACCGATACCGCTTAACGAATCCCCGTCGGCGCAATCCACCCCATCTTGTACGCAGCAAGCAGGCAAAGAAACAAGGTAATCGACAAGCCCACCCGCATCGCCAGCGCATTCACGGTGCGGTTGCTGCGGCCCTTGTCGCGCATCAGGAAGAACAGGGCCGACCCCAGGCTGGCAAGGATCAGGATGAAGGCGATGGCAACAAAGAGTTTCATGGGTGGCCCGGGAAAGGTTGAGGCACCATTGTAATGCGGATCGCCTTCCATTTTCGCCTCATTCCTTTCATTGCGGCACTGGTTGTCGCCGCCATCGGCATCCTGCTCGGCAACTGGCAGCAGGGCAGGGCGGCCCAGAAAACCGAGCTGCAGGCGCGCCTGGCGGCCCGTACCGCCGAGCCACCGCTCGTGCTCGGTCCCGCCGCAGCTGCCATCCCGTCCTCCGATATGGCCCAGCTGGAATTCCGCCGCATACGCATGAGCGGCGAATTCGTCTCCAACTGGCCCGTCTTCCTTTCCAACCGCCCGATGAACGGCCAGCCCGGCTATGTCCTGGCCATGCCGTTTAAAATAGCGGGCGCCGGCACGCATGTGCTGGTGCTGCGCGGCTGGCTGCCGCGCCAGGCGGAATACGGCAAGCTGCCGCCGTTCTCCACGCCGCCGGGCCTGGTCACCGTGGAAGGGCAGGTGGTCGCCTCGGCCGGCAAGGTGATGGAGCTGGGTGGCGGGCAGGCGCTCAAGCCGGGCGACCTGGTGCAGAACCTGGCGCCGCAGGACCTTGCGCGCGTCAGCGGACTGGCGCTATCGCCTTTCCTGGTGCAGCAGACGGCGCCCGCCGCACCAGGCGACAAGCTGGCGCGCGACTGGCCGCTGCCATCGAGCGGCATCGACAAGCATCGCGGCTACGCCTTCCAGTGGTATGCGCTGGCGGCCATGGCCATTCTCTTTTTTGTGATAACGGGATTTCGAAGTGGTTCAAAAAAACGTGATTGACTCCGGCGTGACCGATCCCGCCAAGGCACGCAGCGTCGGACGCTGGAAACTGCTCCTCGTGCTGTTCGTGTGCGCCTCGCCCCTGATCGCTTCCTACCTGGCTTACTACGTCTTCAAGCCGGAAGGACGCACCAACTACGGCGCCATCCTCGATCCGCGCAACTACCCGATCCCCAAGCTGGCGTCGACCACGCTCGAGGGCCAGCCGCGCACGCTGGAACAGATGTCGGGCAAGTGGCTCATGGTCCGGGCCGGTGGCGGCGAATGTCATAAAGCCTGCCAGGAGCAGCTGCACGCCATGCGCCAGTGGCGCCTCATGCAGGGCAAGAACATGGACCGCATGCAGCGCGTCTGGCTCGTCCTCGACGACAAGCCCGTGGATACCGCGGCGCTGCGCCGCTACAAGGACGCCGAGGGCCAGGACGTCGACCTGCTCGAGGGTGTGACCTTGCTGCGCGCCCCGGCCGACGCGGTCGGCAAATGGCTGCCTGCCGCGTCCGGCACCGGCGCAAGCGACCACGTCTACCTGATCGACCCGCTCGGCAACCTGATGATGCGCTTCCCCAAGGACCCTGATACGCGCAAGGTCTACAAGGACCTCGCCAAACTGCTCAAGGCTTCGGCGATCGGATAACGCAGATGCAAGCTTCCTCGATACTGCAGCTGGCCGCGATGGGCTTGCTGGTCGCCAGCCTGCCGCTGGCCATGGTGTGGATGTCCGCCGACGCCAACAAGTACCGCAAGCTGGTCTGGGTGGCGGTCTTCCTCACTTTCGACCTGATCGTCTTCGGCGGCTTCACCCGCCTGACCGATTCCGGCCTGGGCTGCCCGGACTGGCCGGGCTGCTACGGCATGGCCAATCCCTTCCTGGCGCACGAGGAGATCGCCGCCGCCGAAGCGGCGATGCCGACCGGCCCGGTGACCGTGGTCAAGGCCTGGATCGAGATGATCCACCGCTACCTGGCGATGGGCATCGGCGTGATCATCATGGCGCTGCTGTTCACCTCCATCATGCAATGGCGCCGCACCCGCAACCAGGCCTTCAAGCCGGCCATGCCGCTGGCGCTGTTCGTGTTCGTCTGCATCCAGGGCGCCTTCGGCGCCTGGACCGTCACCCTCAAGCTGCAGCCGGTCATCGTCACCATCCACCTGCTGCTGGGCATGGCCCTGCTGGCCATGCTGACCTGGCTGGGCGGACGCGAGGACTTCCTGATCAAGCCGAAGGCCATTTCGGGCGGCGCCACCATCGCCCCGGCGGTGCTGCGCCAGCTGCGCACCCTGGCCCTGCTGGCCGCCGCCGCCGTGGCCGTGCAGATCGCTTTGGGCGGGTGGGTAAGCACTAACTATGCAACCCTGGCCTGCGACGAATTCCCCTTGTGCGACGGCCAGGTGGTGCCGCCAATGGACTTCGAGCACGGCTTCCACCTGTGGCGCGAGCTGGGCAAGACCGCCGCCGGCCACTACCTGCCGTTCACGGCCCTGGTGGCGATCCATTGGGTACACCGCATGTCCGCAATCGTGGTCACGCTGGTGCTGGGCTTCGCGATATGGAAGGCCTTGCCGCACGCCAGCCTGCGCCCGACGGCGCAACGCCTGGCCCTGGTGCTGGCGGTCCAGCTGTTCACGGGCGTCGCCACGGTCTACTTCGATTTCCCGCTGGCCATCGCGGTCCTGCATAACGCCGGGGCGGCCCTGCTGGTACTGCTGGTGACCATGTTAAACTACCGGGTGAAATTCCAACTCGACATGGCCGGCGGCGCCACGGCACGATCGTCCGCCGCCATAGCACGCACCCGGCGCTGATCGCGCCGCAGCGAGAGCAGTGAACACGCGGCGCCGAAGCCGGCGCCGCAGCAAGACCTAAATTGATGACAACCCAGACAGCCATCCACAAAAGCCCGAGCCGGTTCTCGCAGTACTGGACCCTCACCAAGCCGCGCGTCACCCAGTTGGCGGTGTTCTGCGCGGTAATCGGGATGTTCCTCGCCACCGACCGTTTCCCGGGCTGGCAGGTCCTGATCGCCGGTACCGCCGGGATCTGGCTGCTGGCGGGCGCCGCCTTCGCGGTCAATTGCCTGGTCGAGGCCGAGATCGACGCGCGCATGGCCCGCACGGCGCGCCGCGCCACCGCCATGGGCGAACTGAGCCAGACCCAGACCATATTGTTCTCCGCCCTGATCGGCGGCCTGGGCATGTGGATCCTGTACGCCTTCGTCAACCCGCTGACGATGTGGCTGACCTTCGTCACCTTCGTCGGATACGCCTTCATCTACACCCTCCTGCTCAAGCCGAATACCCCGCAAAACATCGTGATCGGCGGCCTGTCCGGCGCCATGCCGCCCGCCCTGGGCTGGGCCGCGGTGGCGGGCGAGGTGCCGATGCAGGCCTGGCTGCTGGTCCTGATCATCTTCATGTGGACGCCGCCGCACTTCTGGGTGCTGGCCATGTACCGCCGCGACGACTATGCCCGTTCCGGCCTGCCGATGCTGCCGATTACCCACGGCATGCGCTTCACCGGCCTGCAGGTGTGGCTGTACACGGTGGCCCTGGCCGCCACCACCTTGCTGCCTTTCGCGGTGGGCATGAGCGGCCTGATCTACCTGGCGGCCGCCGTCGTGCTCAATGCGATCTTCCTGCGCCACTCCTGGCGCGTGCACCGCCACTACAGCGACATGGCGGCGCGCAAGACCTTCACCTGGTCGATCGTCTACCTCTCGCTGCTGTTCGCGGCGCTGCTGGTCGACCATTACTTCCGGTTCTGACCGGGTTCCGGCCCGATTTTTACCGGCTTTCGGCCGGTCCCGACATAAGGTTTGCTATGAAGCGGTTTGCCATGAAGCGACTCCTGACCATCCTGATGCTGGCCGCGGCGACGGTACTGGCCGCCGGCTGCGACAAGATCGCCGACCGGGCCGGCAGCAAGACGGCCGCCTTCAACAATGTCGATGTGACCGGGCTCGACTACGCCAAGGGCTTCTCGCTGGTCGACCACAACGGCAAGCCGCGCACCCTGCAGGATTTCCGCGGCAAGCTGGTGGTGCTGTTCTTCGGCTATACCCAATGCCCCGACGTGTGCCCGACCACGATGGCCGAAATGGCCGCCGTGCTGAAGGAACTCGGCCCCGCCGCCGACGAAGTGCAGGTGCTGTTCGTGACCCTCGACCCCGAGCGCGACACCCAGGAACTGCTGGCCAGTTACGTGCCCGCTTTCGACAAGCGCTTCCTGGGCCTGCGCGGCAGCCTGGAAGACACCGCGCGCACGGCCAAGGAATTCAAGGTTTTCTTCAGCAAGGTGCCGGGCGCCGGGTCGGAAAACAGCGCGGGCAGCTACACCATCGACCACACCGCCGGCAGCTATGTGTTCGACCGCGAAGGCAAGGTGCGCCTGTTCCTGCGCCACGGCCAGGGCCCGGCGCCCATCGCGCACGACCTGCGCCAGCTGTTATGATGGCGTAAATACCAACTCCCATCGAAGGCATGGAACAAGCTCAGGGCAGGAACTACACCCGTATCGCCATTGTCGTCCTGCTGACGCTGGGCTGCCTCTACGTTCTTAAACCCTTCCTCGCCGCGATCCTGTTCGCGGCCGCCGTCGTCATCTCTTCCTGGCCGCTCTACCTGCGCCTGCTGCGCGCCATGCGCGGCCGCCGCAGCCTGGCGGCCTTGACGATGACGCTGACCCTGACCTTCCTGGTCATCTTCCCGCTGTCGATGGTCGCCTACAACCTGGCCGACGACGTCGCCCGCGGTTTCGAAGAGCTGCGCACCCTGGTCGAGCACCGCGAGCTGGTGCCGCCTTCCTGGCTGCGCGAGATTCCGCTGGTGGGCGAGTCGGTCGACACCTACCTGCGCCAGCTGATCGCCAGCCGCGAGCGCATGGTGGAACTGGCCCAGCGCATGGTGGAGCCGGCGCGCCGCTGGCTGCTGGCCGGCGGCATCATGCTCGGCACCGGCGTGATGCAGATGAGCCTTGCGGCCTTCGTCAGCTTCTTCTTCTACCGCGACGGCAACGCGCTGCTCGACGTGATCGCCGTGACCATGAAAAAGGTGATGGGCGAGGGCGCCGAATCGGTGCAGCACACCGTCAGCCAGACCGTGCGCGGCGTGATGTACGGCCTGCTCGGCACCGCGCTGGCCCAGGCCATCGTGGCGGCGATCGGCTTCTTCATCGCCGGGGTGCCGGCCGTGCCCCTGCTGTCGGTGCTGGTGTTCCTGTCCTCGCTGGTGCCGGTGGGCCCGCCGCTGGTGTGGGGCGGGGCGGCGCTGTGGCTGTTCGCGCAGGGCGAAACCGGCTGGGCCATCTTCATGGCGGTCTGGGGCGCCCTGTTGATCAGCGGCGTCGACAACGTGGTGCGCCCGATGCTGATCAGCCGCGGCAGCAGCCTGCCTTTCCTGCTCACCCTGCTCGGCGTGCTGGGCGGGGTGATCGCCTTCGGCTTCGTCGGCATGTTCATCGGCCCGGTCCTGCTGGCGGTCGGCTATTCCCTGATGAGCGAGTGGACCGGCACCAAGGACCAGATCGTCAAGCAGTAGGGCGTGCGGCCCTTAGGGCCGTTCGGCCGCCAGCAGCAGCTGCAGCCGTTCCAGGTCGATCGGCTTGGTCAGGTGGTGATCGAATCCCGCGTCGAAGGCCAGCTCCCGGTCTTTCTGCTGTCCCCAGCCGGTGGCGGCAATCAGCGTGACGCGCTGCAGGCCGGACAAGGCCCTCAGCCGGCGAGCCAGCTCGTAGCCGGTCATGTCGGGCAGGCCGATATCGAGCAGCGCCACTTGCGGCGCGAATACGGGCGCCAGTTCCAGCGCGGCCGCCGCCGTGTGAACGATCCTGGTCTCGCAGCCGAACAGCTCCAGCGCCATGCCCAGCGTGTCGGCCGCATCCACGTTGTCGTCGACGATCAGGATGCGGACGGCGGCGGCGGCGGGGCGGGCCGGCGCCACCTCCTCACCAGGATCCATGCCTGCATGGCAGGCGGCGCCCGCAGCCAGCGGCAGGGTGATGCTGAAGGTGCTGCCACGCCCGGGACCCTCGCTGTCGGCGCGCACGCTGCCGCCGTGCAGGGCGACGATGCCGCGCACCATGGCCAGGCCGATGCCCAATCCCCCTTTTGCGCGTTCGAGGGCGGGCTCCAGCTGGGAGAACATGTCGAACACGCTCGCCAGCGCGTCGGCAGGCAGGCCGATGCCGTTGTCGCGCACCCGGATCGTGGCGTGGCCGGGATCGCAATCGAGTTCCAGGTCGACCAGGCCGCCTTCGGGCGTGTACTTGGCCGCATTGGTGAGCAGGTTGATGATCACCTGGGCCAGCCGCGTCGCATCGCCGTCGACGACCACGGGCGGCTGGGCCACGCGCAGCCGCAGGGTGTGGCGGGCGGCGTCCATGACGGGCGCGACATCGTGGGCGACGGCGTGCACCAGGGCGCTGAGTTCGACCGCCTCGCGCCGCAATTGCATCCGTCCCTGGGTGATGCGCGAGATTTCCATGAGGTCGTCCACCAGGCGCGTAAGGTGGCGCAGCTGGCGGTCGAAGGCCCGCAGCAGGCGCTCGTCGGCGCTGGCGCCGAACTTCAGCTTGAGGACGTCGAGCGCGCTGCGCATGGGAGCCAGTGGATTGCGCAGCTCGTGCGACAGGGTGGCCAGGAATTCGTCCTTGCGGCGGTCGAGCGCCGACAGGCGGGCATTCGCTTCCTGCAGCCGCGCCTCGGCGCCGCGCCGCGCTTCCAGCGCCGCCTCGGCGGCCTTGCGCGCCGCCAGCAGCTCGCGCTCGTAGGCGCGCCGGTCGACGGCCTTGAACAGGGCCCACTGGTCGACGGTGCGGGTGCCTTCCAGCGAACGCACGATGTTGATCAGCACCGGGAAGCGCTCGCCGGCGCGGTTGCGCAGGTCGACCTGGATCTCGGCCACCGAGCCCTGCACCTGCAGGATCGGCAGGCAATGGGTGTGATGGAACAGGCGCGCGCCGACCGGCAGCAGGTCGAGCATGCGCAGCTTTCCTTCCAGCTCGCCGGGTTCGTAGCCGAGCCAGCACCGCGCCATGGTGTTGGCGCGCAGGATGAGGCCCGCCTGGTCGGTCAGCAGCAGGCCGCAGGCCGCATGCTCGAACAGGGAGTCGCCGGCTGGCAGGGCATCGGCCACGTCAGCGCAAGGTCTGGGCCAGGAAGGCGTCGATCGCTTGCGAGCTCTCGGTCGGCGCGCTCAGGTGCGGGCAGTGCCCGATATTCTCGATCACATGCAGGGTGCTGGCCGGCAGGTGGCGGTGCAGGTAATCGCCCACCGAGCGCGGGGCGATCAGGTCGTCGCTGCACTGCAGGATCAGGGCCGGGACGCGCGACAGCGGCAGGTCCGCGCGGTGGTCGGACAGGAAGGTGACGCGGGCGAAGTGCTTGGCGATTTCGGGGTCGTTGCGGCAGAAGCTGTCGGTCAATTCCTGGCGCAGGTCCGGACGTTCGGGGACACCCATGATGGCGGGGGCCATGCTGCTCGACCAGCCGAGGTAGTTCGCTTCCATCGTCTCGAGCAGCTCGTCGATGTCCGCGCGGCTGAACCCGCCCACGTAGTCGCCGTCGTTGATGTAGCAGGGCGAGGGGCCGACCATGACCTGGGCCGCGAAGCGTTCCGGCGCCTCGATGGTGGCCAGCAGGCCGATCATGGTGCTGACCGAATGGCCGACGAAGACCACCGGACCGGTGGCGTCGCAGGCGTCGAGGATCTCCAGCACGTCGTCGGCATGGCCGTGCAGGCTGCCGTAGCGGGTGTGGTCGTAGGCGCGCAGGTCCGAGCCGCCGCTGCCGGTAAGGTCGTAGGTAATGGTGCGGTAGCGCTTGGCGAAGGCCGGGGCCATGAAGCGCCACATGGTCTGGTCGCAGCCGAAACCATGCGCGAACATCATCGTTGCCGCGCCGTCGCCCGTGACGCGCACATTGTTTCTGGTAATGATGGACATGATACTTTCGGTTGAAGGAGCGAAGGCCCGCTCATCAACTGTGGATTATATCTTTTTTACAATTTGCGATGCCACCTGTTTCAACCGTGCGCCATATGCGTACGGGTTAACGGTCAGCGCAGGACGCCGGCCAGGTAGGCGTCGATCTCGCGCACGCAGGCTCCCGGCGCGCTCATGTGGGCGCAATGGCCGATGTTTTCGATCATGCGCAGGCTGGCGCGCGGCAGCTGCCGCTGCAGGAACTCGCCGGCCGTGCGCGGGGCGATCAGGTCGTCCGTGCACTGGAGGATGAGGGCCGGCGTGTTGGACGCGCGCACCTCGTCGCGCAGGTCGGACAGGAAGGTCACGCGCGCGAAGTGGCGCGCGATGTCGGGATTGCTGCGGCAGAAGCTGTCGGTCAGCTCCTTGCCCAGCTTGGGCTGGTTGGGCGAGCCCATGATCAGCGGCGCCATCGCCGTCGACCACTCCAGGTAGTTCTCTTCCATCCTGGCCAGCAGTTCCTCCAGGTCGCGCCTGGCGAAGCCGCCCAGGTAATAGCCGTCGTTGAGGTAGCAGGCCGAAGGGCCGATCATGACCTGGGCCGCGAAGCGCTCGGGCGCCTTGATGGTGGCCAGCATGCCGATCATGGCGCTCACCGAATGGCCGACGAAGACCACCGGCCCCTTGCCGAACTCGTCGACGATCTCGACCAGGTCGTCGGCGTAGCCGTGCAGGCTGCCGTATTTGGCGCGGTCGTAGGCGGCGTGGTCGGACTGGCCGCTGCCGACCAGGTCGAACAGCACGGTGCGGTAGCGCGTCGCGTAGTAGGGCGCCAGGAAGCGCCACATGTTCTGGTCGCAGCCGAAGCCATGCGCGAACACCAGGGTGGCGTCGCCGCCGCCGACGATATGGACGTTGTTGCGTCGCTGGACACTCATGCCGGATTCCTCACTGCCTGTTCAATCCTGGTCGTCATCGCCGTCGCCGCGTTCCAGTCTTGGAAATACTTTGACCAGCAGGATGCGCGGCCCGTTCATCTTTTTCACCACCACGTCGAAGCGCGGGAATTCGATGCGCTGGCCCTGCTTGGGAATATCGCCCAGCTTGGCCATCAAGAGGCCGCCGACCGATTCCACGTCGTCCAGGCCCATCTCTTCGTTGTCGATATCGATGCCGAGCACGCGCTCGAGCGAGAAGATCGGCAGGCTGGCCTTGCCGATGTAGGTGCCGTCGGCCTGCTTGAGCCAGTCGTTCTCGTTGAGGCGGAATTCGTCGCGGATCTCGCCCACCATCGCGCCCAGCAGGTTGTCGAGGGTGATGAAGCCGACCGGGCGCTTGCCCTTTTCGCCGATCAGGGCGAAGTGCGGGGCGCCGCTGCGGAAGCGCCGGAAGATGTCCTGGGCCGGGGTGCGCGCCGAGATCGTCTCGACCGGGCGCAGGAACTGGGTCAGGTCGGTGATCGCGCGCCCGGCCTGCAAGGCGAAGAACAGGTCCTTCAGGTGGATCACGCCCAGCACTTCCTCGCCGTCCTGGTCGAAATAGGGATAGCGCGAGAAGCGGTTGCGGCGCACCGTCTCCAGGTTCTGCTCCAGGCCGCGGCTGGCGTATAGCGCGCTCACCTCGTTAATCGGGCGCATCAGGTCCGACACCGCCAGCTGGCTGAAGTCGAGCGATTGCGCCAGGATGTTGCGCTCGTCGTGGGTAAACTTGCCGTCCGAGCCGCCCTTGCTTTCGCCCGCGCTGGTGCTGGTGTTGGTGCGCAGAATGAGCTTGAGTTCGTCGGTCGAGTAATGGGTGTCGTGGCTGCCGGCGCCGGCCAGGCCGGCCAGGCGCAGCACCGTGTTGGCGCTGGCGTTGAGCAGCCAGATCGCCGGATACATCGACCAGTAGAAGGCGTACAGCGGCAGGGCGCACCACAGCGCCACCGATTCCGGTACGCGGATCGCCAGCGTTTTCGGCGCCAGCTCGCCCACCACGATGTGCAGGAAGGAGATCACCGAGAAGGCGATGATGAAGGACACGCCATGGATCACTTCGGGCGAGGTGACGCCGGCCAGGGCGAACAGCGGTTCGAGCAGCCTGGCGAAGGCCGGCTCGCCGACCCAGCCCAGGCCCAGGGAGGCGAGGGTGATGCCCAGCTGGCAAGCCGACAGGTAGGCGTCGAGCTGGCCGTGCACCTTGGCCAGGATGCGTCCGCGCAGCCCCGCCGTCTTGGCGATGGCCCGGACACGGGTCTTGCGCAACGTGACGATGCCGAATTCGGCCGCCACGAAGAAGCCGTTCAGCGCAACCAGGAAGAGCGCAAGAACGACGAATAGAAAGTTTTCCATAAAGTTGAAGAGTTAACAAAAGGCAAAGCCGCCACCATTGTACCGCTCAATCACTCAACCGTTGGCCAGCGCGCCTTCGTGTACCGCATTGAGGATGGCCTCGACCGCCGGATGCTTGATCTTGCGTTCGTTCGAGATCGCGTAGAAGTGCTCGCGTACCTCGGGCACCCGGCCGACCAGGGCCGCGCCGAGCTGGATCTCGATCTGGGCGGCCGGCGCGGCCGGGGTAAAGAACAGGCCCAGCCCGCGCCGTCCGAAGGTGTTGAGCAGGGCGTTGTCCTCGAATTCGCCGGCCACGTCGGGGTGGATGCCATGGCGCTCGAACCAGGCGTCGATCTTGCCGCGCAATGCGGTGTCGCGGGTGGGCAGCAGGAAGGGAGCGCCGTGCAGCGAGCGCGGGAAGCCTTCGCGGTAGCTGTCGGCCAGGTGCGGGGCGCCGACCACGAACATCTCGCTTTCCGACAGCAGGTGGCTGAACACGCGCAGGGTGGTGCCGGTCGGCACCGCGCGGTCGGTCAGCACCACGTCGAGCTTGTGGAGCGCCAGGTCGCCGAGAAGCGCTTCATACTGGTCTTCGTAGCACACGAGCCTGACCTGTTTGTCGAGCTGGGTCGTGACTTCCAGCAACCGGTAGGCGGTGAACTTGGGCAGCGAATCCGAAATGCCCACCGTCAGGCGCAGGCGCGAGCTGCCGGATTCGTCCAGCGCTTCCTGCATCTGCTCGCCCAGCAGGAAGATCTGGTCCGCGTAGGACAGGACCAGGCGGCCCGCTTCGGTCAGGGTCAGCCGCCTGCCTTGCTGGGTGAACAAGGCCTTGCCGAAAGACTGTTCCAGCAGGGCCAGCTGGGTGCTGACAGTCTGGATGGCCAGGCCCAGGCGCTCGGCGGCGCGGGTGATGCTGCCTTCCTTGGCGACCACCCAGAAGTAGTGCAGGTGGCGGAAATTCGGGGGAGTGTTTTTCATTTCTTCCGTTTTTTAGAAGTAACTCTTCGATTATCTTCGCTTTTCCATGATGTTGCAAAAGCCTACACTGCGTCCACATTAATTTTTATATTCAACGGGAGAAAACCAATGAAGCATTTCACAGGGTCATTTTTCGTGACCTTCGTCTGCCTCGCGCTCGCGGGCTGGTGGGGCTATGAACACAGCGGCCTGGCCGGCGCGATGACCGCGATCGGTGTCGCGGCCATCCTGTCGATCATGGAGGTCTCGCTGTCCTTCGACAACGCCGTGGTCAACGCCTCGGTGCTCAAGGGCTGGGACGAGTTCTGGCTCAAGCTGTTCCTGGGCCTGGGCATGATCATCGCCGTGTTCGGCATGCGCCTCGTGTTCCCGCTGGTGATCGTGGCCGTGGCCGCAGACCTGGGCATGATGGACGTGTGGAACCTGGCGCTGACGGATCCGAAATCGTTCTCGTCGCACCTGACCAACCACCACGCGGAAGTGGCGGCCTTCGGCGGCATGTTCCTGCTGCTGGTGTTCCTGAACTTCCTGCTGGATGACGAGAAGGAAGTCCACTGGCTGGGCCACTTCGAGCGCAAGCTGGGTTCGCTGGGCAAGGTGTCCTCGATCTCGGTGATGATCGCGATCGCCGCGCTGCTGTTCAGCACGACCTACGTCGAAGAGGCGCAGAAGATGCTGGTCCTGATCGCCGGCATGTGGGGCATCCTTATCTACGTCGGCGTGGACATGATCTCCAGCCTGCTGGAGAAGGGCGAAGAAGGCGGCGGCGAAGTGGGCGACATGGTCAAGCGCGGCGGTATCGGCGGCTTCCTGTACCTCGAAGTGCTGGATGCATCGTTCAGCTTCGACGGCGTGATCGGCGCCTTCGCGATCACCACCGACGTCGTGATCATCATGCTGGGCCTGGCGATCGGCGCGATGTTCGTGCGTTCGATGACCGTCTTCCTGGTCAAGAAGGGCACCCTGGACGAATTTGTCTACCTGGAGCACGGCGCCCACTACGCGATCGGTATCCTGGCCGTGATCATGCTGGCGAGTATGAAGTTCCACGTGCCCGAGCTGGTGACGGGCCTGACGGGTGTGGCCTTCATCGCCGCCTCGCTGTGGAGCTCGATGCGCTACAAGAAGCAGCAGGCCGCGCTGGAAGCCAGCGGCGTAGAGAAACTGCCGGCCTAAGCAACAAGCGCGCCGTCCTGCGGGACGGCGCGGCAAGAACCCCGGCGAGCGGCAGAACACCAGCTCGCTGCGGTAGTACCCAGGTGTTCACATGTAGTCTTACTTAGGAGATTCACATCATGGCAATCAGTCTGCAAAAAGGCGGCAACGTCAACCTGTCGAAGGAAGCTCCTGGCCTGACCCAGCTGAAGGTCGGCCTCGGCTGGGACACGCGCGCCACCGATGGCGCAGCCTTCGACCTCGACGGCGCCGTGTTTCTGCTGAACTCGTCCGGCAAGGTCCGCTCGGACAGCGATTTCATCTTCTATAACAACCTGAAATCAAGCGACGGTTCGGTCGTGCACTCCGGCGACAACCGCACCGGCGAAGGCGAAGGCGACGACGAAACCGTCTCGATCGATCTGACCAAGGTCCCGGCCGACGTCGACAAGGTGGTGCTCGGCGTGACCATCCACGACGCCGAGAGCCGCCGCCAGAACTTCGGCATGGTCGGCAAGGCCTTCATCCGCTGCGTCAACGCCGGCAACAACCAGGAAATCGCCCGCTACGACCTGTCGGAAGACAGCTCGACCGAAGGCGCGATGATCTTCGGCGAGGTGTACCGCAACGGCGCCGACTGGAAGTTCCGCGCGATCGGCCAGGGCTTCGCCGGCGGCCTGGGGCCACTCGCCCGCAACTACGGCGTCAACGTTTAATTCATTAACAGGCGGCGGCCTCGCGAGAGGCCGCCTGAAGAAAGGAAGTCCACCATGCCAGTATTTACCGTGACCGGGGATGTCGATCCCTTCCTGCACGTGTCGATGCGCCGCGGCGAGACCATCTACTGCGAATCCGACGCGATGGTGATGATGGAATCGACGCTCGACCTGAAGGGCAAGATGAAGGGTGGCCTGGGCAGCGCCCTGATGCGCACCTTCGCCAACGGCGAGTCCTTCTTCCAGCAGCACATCGAAGCCACGCGCGGCGATGGCGACTGCCTGCTGTCGCCGACCCTGCCGGGCGCCATGCAGATCGTCGACTGCGGCCCGAACCAGTACATCATCAGCGACGGCGCCTTCGTCGCGGCCAGCAACGGCGTCGACCTGAAAGTGCGCACCCAGAACATCGGCAACGCCCTGTTCGCGCAGAGCGGCGGCTTCTTCGTGACCGAGACCACGGGCAGCGGCCAGGTGGTGGTGTCGGGCTTCGGCTCCATGTCCATGCTGGACGTCGAACCGGGCAAGGACGCCATCATCGACAACGCCCATGTGGTGTGCTGGGACAGCACCTTGCGCTACGAGATCTCGATCACGACCGGCACCAGCGGCGGCTTCCTGGGCAACCTGATCAACAGCCAGACCAGCGGCGAAGGCATGGTGCTGCGCTTCTCGGGCAAAGGCAAGGTCTACGTGTGCTCGCGCAACCGCAATGCCTTCAAGGCCTGGATGCAGCAGCCGCAGCGCGGCTAACCAAGAAAGGATTCATCATGGCAGTCAATTTGCAAAAGGGGCAGAAGATCTCGCTGGAGAAGGAAGCCGGCGGATCGCTGAACCGTGTGACGATGGGACTGGGCTGGGACGTGGCCAAGTCGAAGGGCTTCTTCGGCTTCGGCGGCGGCAAGTCGGAAAGCGTCGACCTGGACGCCTCGTGCGTGCTGTTCGACGAATCCAACCGTCCGGTGGACGTGGTCTGGTTCCGCCAGCTCAAGAGCCGTGACGGCAGCATCAGCCACAGCGGCGACAACCGCACCGGTGCGGGCGATGGCGACGACGAGCAGATCGTGGTGGAGCTGAACCGCGTGCCGGAAAGCGTCCGGTCGCTGGTGTTCACCGTGAACAGCTTCACCGGCCAGAACTTCTCGACCGTCGAGAACGCGTACTGCCGCCTGGTCAACGCGGCGAACAGCCAGGAAGTGGCGCGCTTCAACCTGTCGGTGCAGGGCTCGCACACGGCCCAGATCATGGCCAAGCTGTACCGCCACAACGGCGAATGGAAGATGCATGCGATCGGCGAGAACGGCGTCGGACGCACCTTCGACGACCTGATGCCGCAGATCGTGCCGCACCTGTAAATCTTGTAGTTCCTGTAGTTCCTGTAGTGCCTGTAGTACCTGTTGGTGTGTTTTTGCTTTTGTAAGTGTCTCCCGCCATTTGCCGGGGCTTCGAGCCCCGGCTTTTTTTCGCCTGTCATTCGCAAGTCCCGGCGGTGGGGCCCTGGCGGCGAACTTCAGCCGCCTGGGCCGATTGCCGCCTGCTCGCCGGCTGCGGACAAGCCGAGCCGGAACGCATCCTGAAAATCGCGCACGCGCTGGAGAATGAGATCGAACGCGGGCGGCTCGGTGCTGAACATCTCCGCCCGCATGGCGGCGTAGTCTTTGCGCCACTCGTCGACCTGTTCTTCGGTCGGTAGAACGTCCAGCGTGGCCGGATGACGGGGCGCATAGTCCACCCACGTCTGCCTGAAGAACACCCGCCTGTGCGCAGCCACTTGTTCGAAAAGGGTGAGGTCCGCAGCCGCAGCGCGGGCGACGCCGTGGCCGATCAAGCTGTACAGGTCGTAATAGTGACGCGCCATCCTTCCGCGACGCGCCTTGTCTGCGGGGCGGAATCGCTCTTCATGCAATAGCATGGCCTTTTCCCAAAAGGTCCTTTCGGGAGCCAGAACCTGAACCTGGACCGGGGCGATTTCCAGTTTAGGAAATAGTTCGGCATCTATTTGTCGTCCTCGGCGAGCTCGCGCATGATGTTGCCTATCCAGACCGGTGCGAGCGGATAGTCCCGCTTCAGGACCGCTTTATCTTCCCGTGTCAGTCTGCGTTTCAGACTGGCGATCATATCCGGCCCGATATTTTCTTTCTTGAGGTGGCGGAGTGCCTGGATGACCAGACCACTGATGCGGCCGGCAGTCGCCATGTTCTTGGGCGTAGTGTGCTTCAACACCAAAGCCTGGTGGCCGACGATGACGGTACGGGAGGGGCCGTCAGTCAGGAAGCTGGGTTTCAGCGGTACCTGTTCGCTGAGACCGAGCAGGTTGGCCGCGTAGGCTCCGGAGGGTTGCAGGCGCACAGCGGATTTTCTTTCGATCGACTGGGCAATGGTGGATGCCTCTGGTTCGAGGATTCCGAAAATGTCGTGCTCTCGAGGTACGTCGTAGATTCCCCGGGCCAGGCGCCGCAGCTTTCCTTCATTACGGAGGCGTGACAATGCCTTGTCGACGGCCGCACGGCTCCCAAGATGGGCGAAGTCGGCGGCACTAAAGACTTTTCCGGGAGATGCTTTGGAAATCAGCTTTCGTATGGACGCGTCGGTGCCGGGCTTGTGCTGTGCACGCGTCCTCGGGGTATTGCGGGACTCGGGAAGAGATGCGCTCATGTCAGAAATTTTAGCACTTTTTTCGGACAAGGATGCTCATTCTCTGTCCGAAAAATTAGCTATTATTTCTGACTATGCCGAGCAATTTCTGTCAGAAGAAAATATAGATTTTTCTGACAATGGCCATGCTCCTCCACAGCGGGCAACAATGACCAGCACTGTGAGCCGGCCATTGATATCAGGCAAACTTACTCAGCGCTTCAGTTGCGACAGGTCGCGCACCGCGCCGCGGTCCGCCGAGGTGGTGAGCGCCGCATAGGCCTGCAGCGCCTGCGACACCACGCGCTCGCGGTTCACAGGCTGCCAGGCGTCGCGTCCGCGCGCTTCCATCGCCGCGCGGCGCTGCGCCAGGGTCTCCGGCGCCACGCGCAGGTTGATGCTGCGGGCCGGGATGTCGATGTCGATCAGGTCGCCTTCTTCCACCAGGCCGATCGCGCCGCCTTCGGCCGCTTCCGGCGAGGCGTGGCCGATCACCAGGCCCGACGAGCCGCCCGAGAAGCGGCCGTCGGTGAACAGGGCGCAGGCCTTGCCCAGGCCCTTGGACTTGATGTACGAGGTCGGGTAGAGCATCTCCTGCATGCCGGGGCCGCCCTTCGGGCCTTCGTAGCGGATGATGACGACGTCGCCCGCATGGACCGTGTCGCCGAGGATCGCGTCGACCGCCGCGTCCTGGCTTTCGAACACGCGCGCCTTGCCGGAGAACTGCAGGATGCTCTCATCCACGCCGGCCGTCTTCACGATGCAGCCCTTCTCGGCGATGTTCCCGTACAGGACCGCCAGGCCGCCGTCCTGCGAATAGGCGTGCTCGCGGTCGCGGATGCAGCCAAGGCTGCGGTCCAGGTCATTGGCATCAAAGCGTTCGGACTGCGAGAAGGCCACCTGGGTCGGCACGCCGCCCGGCGCGGCGCGGAACAGCTGGTGGACCTCGCGGTCGTCGCTGCGGCGGATGTCGTACTTCTCGATCGCTTCACCCATGGTCGGGCTGTGCACCGTGGGCAGGGAAGTGTCGAGCAGGCCGGCGCGCGCCAGCTCGCCCAGGATGGAGATGATGCCGCCGGCGCGGTGCACGTCCTCGATGTGGTACTTGTCGGTCATCGGCGCCACCTTGCACAGGCAGGGCACCTCGCGCGAAATGCGGTCGATGTCGGCCATCGTGAACTCCACCTGCGCTTCGTGCGCGGCCGCCAGCAGGTGCAGCACGGTGTTGGTCGAGCCGCCCATCGAGACGTCGAGCGCCATCGCATTCTCGAAGGCGGCCTTGGTGGCGATCGAGCGCGGCAAGACCGAGTAGTCGTCCTGTTCGTAGTGGCGCTTGGCCAGCTCCACGATCAGGCGGCCGGCGCGCAGGAACAGCTCCCTGCGGTCCGAGTGGGTGGCGACGATGGTGCCGTTGCCCGGCAGGGACAGGCCCAGCGCCTCGGTCAGGCAGTTCATCGAGTTGGCGGTGAACATGCCCGAGCAGGAACCGCAGGTGGGGCAGGCCGAGCGCTCGGCTTCCAGCACGTCGGCGTCGGACACATTGGCGTCGCCGGCCTTGATCATGGCGTCGATCAGGTCCAGCTTGATCACCTTGCGGTCGTTGTTGACGACCTTGACCACCTTGCCCGCTTCCATCGGGCCGCCGGAGACGAACACCACCGGGATGTTCAGTCGCATCGCGGCCATCAGCATGCCGGGGGTGATCTTGTCGCAGTTGGAGATGCAGACCATGGCGTCGGCGCAGTGGGCGTTGACCATGTACTCGACCGAGTCGGCGATCAGGTCGCGCGAGGGCAGGGAGTACAGCATGCCGCCGTGGCCCATGGCGATGCCGTCGTCGACGGCGATGGTGTTGAATTCCTTGGCCACGCCGCCGGCCGCTTCGATCTCGCGTGCGACCAGCTGGCCCAGGTCCTTCAGGTGCACGTGGCCGGGCACGAACTGGGTGAAGGAATTGACGACGGCGATGATCGGCTTCTCGAAGTCGCCGTCCTTCATGCCGGTGGCGCGCCACAGCGCGCGGGCGCCGGCCATGTTGCGGCCCTGGGTCGTGGTACGGGAACGGTAAGTTGGCATGGGATTTCCTCGTGCTGCGCAAATGAAAGCCCTAGCGTGCCTGCTCGGCCGTGAGTTGTCCAATACATCATTTCCATTCCTGTGATATGTATTGCATATCACAGATGCGCTCAGTGCTCTTCAGGCCTAGCGCTAAGGACGATGCAATCAGACCGCCGGCAGCCAGACCGTGAAGGTGCTGCCCTGGCCGGCGCCTGCGCTGCGTGCTTCGACGTCGCCGCCGTGCAGGGCCACCATGTTGCGCACCAGGGCCAGGCCGATGCCGAGGCCTCCCTGCGAGCGGTCCGGCGTGCGCTCGGCCTGGGTGAACAGGTCGAACACGTGGGGCAGCAGGCCGGGCTCGATGCCGATGCCGTCGTCGCTGACCTGCAGGTTGATGCCGCTGCCTGCGCGCGCCACCGTCAGGCGCACATGGCCGCCCGGCGGCGTGTACTTGGCGGCGTTGTTCAGCAGGTTGGTCAAGACCTGCACCAGCCGGGTGGCGTCGCCCAGCACGCGCGCCGCGCCGGCCTCGAGGGCCAGCTCGAAGCGGTGGCGGCGCGTTTCCAGCAGGGGCCGCGCCTGTTCGATCGCGCTGGCCACCACGCTCTCGATGTCGAGCACCTTGCGATCCAGTTCGATCAGGCCGCGCGTCACGCGCGACACGTCCAGCAGGTCGTCCACCAGCGCCGTCAGGTGGCGCACCTGGCGGCCGATCACTTCACTCGAGCGGCGCACGTACGCGTCGCTCGCCGCCAGCTTGAGCACTTCGGCCGCCGCCGAGATCGGCGCTAGCGGATTGCGCAGCTCGTGGGCGAGCATGGCCAGGAATTCGTCCTTGCGCCGGTCCTGCTCGCGCAGCGAAGCGTACAGGCGGGCGTTCTCGAAGCCGTTGGCGGCGATGGCCGCCAGCTGCACCAGGATCGCCTCGTCCTCGTCGCTGAATTCGCCCTCGATCTTGTCCGAGGCGTGTATGAGGCCGATGCGGCCGCCCTTGCGGCTCACCAGCGGCACGCTCAGGCGGCTGCGTTCGAAATCCACTGCGGCGTCTTCGGCGCCCAGCTTGACCTCGGCGTGGCGCACGCCGAGGATGTCGCGCACTTCCAGCGCCAGGGTGTCGGCGATGTCCTCGCTCGACAGCGCGGCATGCAGGTTCTGCGAGGCGCGCGCCACCTTGGCCAGCAGGGCCGACTGGCGGCGCTCGCGGTGCAGGCGCTGCGCCAGCTCGGCGCGCTCGGCGACCGCGTCGTCGATGTCGGTATTGGTGCCGATCCACTCGCGCACTTCGCCGTCCTCGTTCAGGATGGGCACGGCCTTGACGGCGGTCCAGCGGTATTCGCCGTCGGCGCGCCGCACCCGGTAGTCGCCGACGAAGACCGACTTGGCCGCCAGGCACTCGTTCCACTTGCGGCTGGTGTGTTCGCGGTCGTCGGGATGCAGGGCGTCGAGCCAGCCGAAGTCGCGCGTCTGCTCCCGGCTCTGGCCGGTATACGCGCGCCAGGACGGCATGTCGTCGATCACGCGTCCGTCGCCAGCGGTGGTCCAGACCATGTGCGTGGTCGCCATCACCAAGGAGCGGAAGCGTTCCTCGCGCTGGCGCAGGGCGGTCTCCGCTTCGACCCGCTTGGTGATGTCTTCGTGCATCAGCATCACTTCGAGCAGCCTGCCGTCGGTATCCTTGATCGGATGGGCGCGCGCGGTGACCCAGCGCGCCGGGCCGGGATAGCCGAGTTCCGCGGTGTCGTAGCGGATGGCGGGGATCTCGACCAGTTCGCCGGCCAGGGCCCGCTCCAGGTAGGGCGCGATCCCGGTCGCGTGCAGCTGCGGATCGTGCAGGATGTTGTAGGCCTCGCTCAGGACATAGGCGTAGACCTCGCTGCCTTCGCGGATATGCCACAGCTCTTCCCATGCCTTGTTCACGCACAGGGTGAGGCCGGAGGGCGACAGGATCTGGATGCTGACGCGGGCCTGCTCGAACAGCTCCCGGAATCGCATGTCGTCGTGGGCGCTGGTCCCCTTACTGTGAATCAAAGGCATGGTGGTGCGTGTTCTCCGTTCAGGCTTGGGCGGCGGCGGGCGCCGCCTGCGGCTTGCCCAGCACCAGCATACCAAACGCGGTGGCGAACACGTACATGCTGATCGAGTAGATCGCGGCCGGCACCATCAGCTGGAAGTCGCCCAGCACCGATACCGCGACAAAGATCGCCAGGGTCGAGTTGTGGATGCCGATCTCGTAGCCGATCGCCACGGCGTTGGCCTTGTCCATGCCCAGCAGGCGCGGCACGTAGTAGCCCAGGCCCAGGCTCAGGATGTTGAAGGCGATGACGGCCAGGCCGATGGTGGCGAAGGACGAGGTGAGGGCGCTCCATTCCTTGGCGAAGGCGATGATCGCCAGCAGGGCCAGTACCAGCATCGAGAAGCGCTTCATCGGCTTGTCCATGCGGGCGGCGAAACCGGGCGCGCGGCGCTTGACCAGCATCCCGACCGCCACCGGGATCAGGACGATGCCGATCACCTCGATCACCTTCCCGGTCTGCATCGGCACCACCTGGCCGCTCTTCGAGAAGGTGTCGATGGCGAAGTTGGCGATCAGCGGCAGGCTGACGATGGACAGCAGGGTGTTGATCGCCGTGAGCGAGATGTTCATGGCGACGTTCCCGCCAAACAGGTGGCTGAACAGGTTGGCCGAGACGCCGCCCGGCGAGGCGGCCAGCAGCATCAGGCCGACCGCGTAGATGGGCGGCACACCGAACAGCACGATGAGGCCGTAGCAGATCGCCGGCAGCACCAGGGCCTGCAGCGCCAGCGCCACGACCACCGCCTTCGGGTGGCCGAGCAGGCGGCGGAAGTCGCCGAGCGTGAGGGACAGGCCGAGTCCGAACATGATCAGGGCCAGGGCGCCGATCAGGAGGGTGGGCAGCAGGGTGATGAAATTGCTCATGGTGTCTCCTTGTGATTATTTTTGTAAGGCGACAGTGTAGTGCACGGCGGTACGAAAAAACCGCCTGTGCAGCATGAAAGCTGAGGAAAGCTCAGGAAAGATGGAAGCGGACGTAGTCGCCCAGCAGCTTGGCGCTCGCAGGCGGCACCTGGGTGAAGCGCAGGCTGAGGCGGACATCGTCGCGCAGGAAGACGCTGGCCACCGTCTGGGCCGGCAGGTCGAAGTGGTGGATGGCGGCCTGGATGAACAGCGAGAAACGCACACGGCAATTCAGGCCGCCGGGCAGCGCATGCGGCAGGAGCAGACCCATGCCGCCCAGGCCGACGTCGAGCGTGCGGCCGTGCAGCGGCGGATGGCCGGGAATCTCGATGCAAGCGCGGACGCGGCAGATCCGGCGCGGACCGTCGCGCGATTCAAGGGCGGTCGAGGGAGTATGAGAAGCAAGTGCACGCACGACTAGATACGATCGTTCGTTAAAAAAGGCAGGCAAGAGTATGACATCTTGCTATTTGCTTGTCCGCCAATCTGCATGGTTTCCTGTCAATTTAGTTGCCGTAAAACAACGTTCAAGATCAATGCCCGCGCCGCTGCACCAGGGCCGTGCCGACACCATGGCGCTTGCCTTCGCTGACGGCGGTGACGGTGCCGTCCGGGTTGAACACCAGCGCATTCGCAGCGCCGATTTCCTCCGGTTTCGCTTCCCAGCGGTGGCCGAAGGCTTCCAGGGCGCGCGCCTGCGCGCTGCCCGCGAAGCCCGGCTCGATCGAGCTGGCCTCGCCATTGCGTTCGCTGATGCGCGGCGCGTCGAGGGCTTCGTGCATCGGCATCTTGAGGTCGAGGTAATTGACGATGGTTTGCAGCACCGTGGTGATGATGGTGGAGCCGCCCGGACTGCCGATGCTGAAGGCCGGCTTGCCGTCCTTGAGCGCGATGGTCGGCGCCATGCTGGAACGCGGGCGCTTGCCGGCTTCCGGCACGTTGGGGTGGGGGCCGCTGAAGTCGAAGTCGGTCATCTCGTTGTTGAGGATGAAGCCATAGCCCGGCACCACGATGCCGCTGCCGCCCCAGGATTCGATGGTGAAGGTGTAGGAGACCACATTGCCGTCCTTGTCCGACACCGTCAGGTGGGTGGTGTGCAGGCTGTCCGGCTGCATGCGCTGGGCTTGCGGACGCAGGGGCACGCTCTGGTCGTCCTGGAAAATGTAGGGATCGCCCGCCGCCACGTTCGCCGCGGCGCGCTGCTGGATGAGTTTGCGGCGCTGGGCCGCGTACTGCTTGGACAGCAGGCCGGCGACCGGTGCGTCCAGGTATTCGGGATCGGCCAGGTAGGCGTTGCGGTCGGCGAAGGCCAGGCGGCTGGCCTCCAGGTAAAGGTGCTCGGCCTGGGCGCGCGGCATGGACGCCAGGTCATAGCCTTCCAGGATGTTGAGCGCCTCGGCCACGGTCGCGCCGCCGCTCGAGGGCAGGGGCATGCCGTAGATGTCGTAGCCGCGGTAGGTGCTGTGCAGCGGCAGGCGGATGCGCGCCTCGTAGTTGGCCAGGTCGGCCAGGGTCATGCGGCCGGGACGCACGCTCTTGCCCGGCGCGACCGGCGGGCGGTTGACGGCATCGACGATGGCGCGCGCGATCGCCCCTTCGTAGAAGGCGTCGACGCCGCCGGCCGCGATTTCCCGGTAGGCCTTGGCCATGCCGGGGTTGCGCAGCAGGGTGCCGGCGGGAAGCGGCTTGCCCTTGCTCAGGTAGAGCGCGCTGGTGCTCTGGAATTGCTGAAATTTCCTTTCATTTTCGGTCGCCAGGTGAAAGAAAGTTTCATTGAGCCGGAAGCCCTTGTCGGCGACGGCGATGGCGGGCGCCAGCACCTGCCTGAAGCGCATGCTGCCGTAGCGTTCCAGCGCCTCGTGCCAGCCGCGCACCGTGCCCGGCACGCCCACCGCCGCGCCGCTGGCCACCGCGGTCTCGAAGTCGATTTCCTTGCCGTTGGCCTGGAACACGGCGGGCGTGAAGCTGGCCGGCGCGGTCTCGCGGTGGTCGATGGTGATCACGCGCTTGTCCTTGGCCAGGTAGATGAGCATGAAGCCGCCGCCGCCGATGCCGCAGCTGAAGGGATCGGTCACGCCCAGCGTGGCGGCCGCGGCCACCGCCGCGTCGACGGCGTTGCCGCCCTGGTTCAGGATGGTCATCGCCGACTGCGAGGCCTGCTCGCTGATGGTGGCGACCGCGCCGCCGGTGCCGGTGGCTACCGGGGTCTTCGCCAGCACCGGCAGCTGGACGACGATGGACAGCACCAGCCCGTACGCGAGCGCGTTTGCCTTCATGGATGCTCCTGGCCGTGAGCCTGGGCTCACATGGCGTACATGTTGAACACTACCGGATACGAAACCGGACGGGCCTCCGCCAGTCCGCGCGGCGGCGCCACCAGGTTGCGGTCGAGTTCGATGCGCGAGCCGCGCAGGGCCGGGCTGGTGTGCCCAGGGCGGCCGGGCACGAGGTAGAAGGCCTGGGCTACGCTATTGCCGATGCGCAGGGTGAAGCGGTAGGCCACCTGGCCCGCCCACATGCAGCGCGCGTTCTCGGGGCAGCGGCTGTCGTCGGCGCCTTCGTAGGTGAGGGTCACGCGCTGGTCGAGCGGCAGCACCTGGCGCTCGACCAGGGTGTAGCGGGCTTCGGGAAGGCGCTCGTTGCTGGCGCAGGCGCTCAGCGCGCCGGCGGCCAGGAGGGAACAGAAAACACGGAGCAGGGGGCGCATGCGGTGTCATCCATGTGTTGGGGTGGAGCGCCCATCATAGCAAAACCATAACAGCCGGGTCGCGCGCGACGGCAAACCGAAGTCACATTGCCGTCACATTCGGCCGCTATCCTTTTTTCGTGGTCCAAAACAACACATCCTTAAACCAGAAATAGGAATACCAAGCCAATGATCAAGAAGATCCTCGCCGGCGCCGCCGCCGCACTCGTGATGACGACCTCGTTTGCCGCCGACATCACCGGCGCGGGCGCAACCTTCCCGTACCCGATCTACGCCAAGTGGGCCGAGTCGTACAAGGCGGCGACCGGCACCGGCCTGAACTACCAGTCGGTGGGCTCGGGCGCCGGCATCAAGCAGATCAAGGCCAAGACCGTCGACTTCGGCGCCTCGGACATGCCGCTCAAGGCGGAAGACCTGGACAGCGACGGCCTGATGCAGTTCCCGGCCATCATGGGCGGCGTGGTCGCCGTGGTCAACGTCGAGGGCGTCACCCCCGGCCAGCTGAAGCTGACCGGCCCGGTCATCGCCGACATCTACCTGGGCAAGATCGCCAAGTGGAACGCGGCCGAGATCGCGGCCCTGAACCCGGGCGTGAAACTGCCGGACGCCGACATCACCGTCGTGCACCGCGCCGACAGCTCGGGCACCTCCTTCCTGTTCACCGACTACCTGTCCAAGGTCAGCCCGGACTGGAAGAGCAAGGTCGGCGCCGGCACCGCGGTCAAGTGGGCCGTGGGCGTGGGCGGCAAGGGCAACGAAGGCGTGGCCGCCAACGTGCAGCGCATCAAGGGCGCGATCGGCTATGTCGAGTGGGCCTACGCCAAGAAGAACAAGCTGTCGCACACCCAGCTGAAGAACAAGGACGGCGCCTTCCTGCAGCCGGACGACGAGCACTTCAAGGCCGCCGCCGCCAGCGCCGAATGGACCAAGGCCCCGGGCTTCGGCGTGGTGCTGACCGACCAGGCGGGCAAGCAGAGCTGGCCGATCACCGGCGTGTCCTACATCCTGATGCACAAGAGCCAGGCCAATGCCGAGAAGGGCGCCGAAGTCGTGAAGTTCTTCGACTGGGCCTTCAAGAACGGCGCCCCGGCCGCGGCTGAACTCGATTACGTGCCGCTGCCGGCATCGGTGGTCAAGCAGGTGCAGGCTTCCTGGAAGAGCAGCCTGAAAGACGGTTCGGGCAAGGCGATCTACTAAGCCCTCCGCACCGCAAGCTGTCCGGCGGCCTGGGCCGCCGGATTGTTTTCCTGGCCTGCGTTACGTTCATTGAGCTTCCCATGACAAGGTCCAATACGATCGTCCTGGTGGTCGACGACAAGCCGGCGGTTGCCGAACTGCTCAAGTTCTCGCTGCACGAGGACGAGTGGATCTGGCACAGCGTGCCGAGTCTGGCGCAGGCCTGGGACTTCATCGGGCGCGAGCGCCCGGAACTGCTGCTGCAGGAATCGATGCTGCGCCAGGAAGGCGGGATGCGCCTGCTGGCGCGCCTGCGCGGCGACCATCGCCTGCGCGAGCGTCCCGTGATCCTGCTGGCGGCCGATTGCGCCGAGGGCGAGCGCGCCGTTTGCGAACCGGCTCCCGCGCCGGCTCCCGAATTCCCTCCCCAGCCGCTGGACGAAGGCCTCGAGTCGCGCGTGCTGCGCTCCGGCCGCCTGGTGCTCGACCCGCTGAGCTGCAGCGTGCGCGTGGGCAGCCACAAGGTCGAGGTGCGCCATGCCGAATACCGGCTGCTGCGCTTCCTGCTGTGCCATCCGGGGCAGGTATTCTCGCGCGCCCAGCTGCTGGCGCATTTGTGGGAGACGCCGGATACCCTGGACCAGCGCACCATCGACGTCCACGTGCTGCGCCTGCGCAAGGCCCTGGGGCGCGCCAAGTCCCTGATCAAGACCGTGCGCGGCGCGGGCTACATGCTCTCGCCGACCTGAGGCGTCTGGCATTTGCTTTCAGGGCAAACGGCCGTACACTGAGCCCTGGAGAAGTTCGCTGTCGGCCGTCGAGGCCACACCGGTCCAGCCAATATGAAGCGCTACCTTTCGTTGCTGTTGCTGTTGCTGCTGTCCGCCTGTGGACAAGCGCCGACAGGCCCGGCGGCTCCAGGAGCCGGGCCCGACGCGTACCGCGCAACAGCGGCGCCCGGGGCGGCCGCCTACGCCGTCGATCCGGGCGCCTCGTTCGTCGCCGTCACGGTTCGCCGCGCGGGCCTCATGGCGCGGCTCGGGCACGACCACGTGGTGGCCAGCCGCACCCTGGCTGGCTATGTCTCGCCCGGTGCGGACCGGGCCGAGGTCTCGTTTCGTGCCGACCAGATGACGGTCGACGATCCGCAACTGCTGCGTGACGCGGGGATCGCCACGCAGCCGTCGCCACAGGCAGTCGAGGGCACGCGCAAGAACATGCTCGGCCCGGTGCTGGAGGCGCAGCGCTATCCGGTAGTGCTGCTGCGTGCGGAGCGGCTGGCCGACGGCCGCCCGCGTCTTGCCGTCACCTTGCACGGCGTCACGCACCGGCTGGATCTGCCGGCCACGGTCCAGGCCGATGCGGCGCAGGTGAGTGCGAGCGGAACGCTGCGCCTGAAGCAAACCGATTTCGGCATCACGCCGTTCTCGGTTGGCGGGGGGCTGCTGTCGGTGCAGGATGAGCTGGAGGTGCGCTACAGCATCGTGGCACGGCGCTAGAGACGATGTCATCAGGATGACATCTTCCATCAGTAAGCTGACAACAGATGCCTTACTGAAACTGTCGTTGATGAGCAAACATTCGGCCCCGGCCCCTCTCCGTAGTCACCGCTTTCCCGTCTTCGCCTGGCCCTTGCTGGCCGTGCTGCTCAGCGCCGTGCTGTGGACCACAACCGTGCTCCGCGCAGACGCCGAGCAGGCGCGTGCCGAAGCGCAGGTGCGCAAGGATGCCGCCGCCTACGCCGAAGCCTACGAGCAGTACATCACCCGCTCGGTGGGGCAGATGGACCAGATCACCATGCAGCTCAAGTTCAGCTGGGAGCATTCGCGCGAGCGCGGCCTGCTGGACGAACTGCGGCGCGACGGCATGTTCACCGACAGCGCCTTCCGCGTGGTGGCCGTGATCGACCGCGACGGCGTGGTGCGTTCCTCGACCCGTCCGGCGCTGCTGGGCGCGGACATCTCCGGCGGCCAGTTCTTCGCCCAGCACCGCAACCACATCTCGACCGCGCTGCGGGTCGGCGCCGCGCCCGCGCTGTTCGGCAAGGCCGGCGAAGCGGTGCTCTTCACGCGCCGCCTGGACACGCTCGACGACGAATTCGACGGCATCGTGCTGATGGCGGTCGACGCGCGCTACTTCACCTCCTTCGTGAGCCCGGCCACCCTGGGCGCGGACGGCGTGGTGGCCATGGCCGGCACAGAAGGACGGCTGCGCATCGAACAGCGCAGCGACGGCGCCGCCTTCGCCGACACGGACGGACCGCTGCTGCCGCTGCGCGGCGCCATGTGGTCGAGCGAACGCGGGGTGCGCCTCGTCGAAGGCAGCGGCGGCTTCCTGGATACGAAGGCGCGGGTACTGGGCTGGCGCCATTCGACGGTCTACCCGCTGGTGGCCCTGGTCGGCCTGTCGCACAGCGAAGCGCAGCAAGCCGCGCAGGCCTATTGGGCCGAGAGCCGCGACCGCGCCATCGTCGCCACCGCGGGATTGCTGCTGCTGGGCGGCTTCGGCGCCGTGCTGGCGCGGCGCGCGCTGCAGCGCGAACGCGAGCAGGACGAGGTGCGGCGCGCCTACCGCACCGCCACCGAGAGCGGCAACGACGGCTTCTACATGGCGGCCGCGGTACGCGGGCGCGACGGCGAGATCGAGGACTTCCGCATCGTCGACTGCAACGAGCGCGGCGCCTTCTTCTACGGCATGAAGCGCGAGGAGCTGGTGGGCGCCAGCCTGTCGCGCATCGACAGCGCGCTGTTCGGCGAGGAGCTGCTGGCCACCTACCGCAAGGCGATGGACGCGGGCTTCCACGAAGACGACCGCAAGCTGCCGCTCGATAACCGCCTGAACATCGGCTGGGGACGGCGGCGCCTGGTCCGCGTCGGCAACGGCCTTGCGGTCACCCTGCAGGACATCAGCGAGCGCAAGGAGCACGAGGTGCAGCTGGAACGCCTGGCCAACGAAGACAGCCTGACCGGCCTGGCCACGCGCCATGCCTTCCTGGCCGCGATGCCGGCCGCGCTGGCCCAGGCCAGGGCCAGCGGGGCGGGGCTGGCGCTGCTGTTCATCGACCTGGACGAGTTCAAGCACGTCAACGATTCGCACGGCCACGCCACCGGCGACCAGCTGCTCAAGTCGGCCGCCCAGCGCCTGCTGTCGCTGCTGCGCCCGAGCGACCAGGTGGCGCGCTTCGGCGGCGACGAATTCGTGGTGCTGCTCCATCCCTGCGAGGGCGAGCGCCAGGCCGCCTCGGTGGCGGCGCGCATCGTCGAGGCCTTCGCCGTGCCCTTCCTGTTCAAGGACGAGCTGCATGCGGTGGGCGCCTCGGTCGGCATCGCCATGTATCCGCGCGACGGGCTGGATGCCGAGACCCTGGTGCGTCACAGCGATATCGCCATGTATGCGGGCAAGAACGAAGGCAAGGGCCAGTACCGCTTCTTCGACCCGGCCTATTCCCAGAACCTGAATTCGCGCGCGCGCCTCAAGCAGCGCATGCTGGAAGCGATCGAGGCCGACCAGTTCCTGCTGCACTACCAGCCGCGCGTGGACGCGCGCAGCGGCGAACTCCTGAGCATGGAAGCGCTGCTGCGCTGGCGCCATCCCGAGCTGGGCATGGTCGCGCCGGGTGACTTCATTCCGCTGGCCGAATCGACCGGCCTGATCGTGCGCATCGGCGAAGCCGTGATCGGCAAGGCCTGCGCCCAGCTGGCAGCCTGGCGCGAAGCCGGGGTGGCGCTGGTGCCGGTGTCGATCAATGTCTCGCCCAAGCAGTTCCTGCGCGGCGGCGTGCAGCGCCAGCTGAGCAGTGCACTGGAGCGCTATCGCGTGCCGGCCAGCCTGATCGAAGTGGAGATCACCGAGTCGGCGATGATGGGCGACCACGACGACATCCTGGCCGAGCTGGCCGCGCTGCGCGCTCTCGGCGTCAAGCTGCACGTGGACGACTTCGGCACCGGCTACTCTTCGCTGTCGCAGCTGCAGCGGCTCAGGATGGATGTGCTGAAGGTGGACCGCGCCTTCACGACCGAGCTGGCCAGGTCGAAGGAGGGCAAGGTGTTCTTCCAGGCCATCGTGTCGATGGCCCACGCGCTCGGCATGTCGGTGGTGGCCGAAGGTGTCGAGACCGAGGAGCAGCTGGCCATCCTGCGCGGGCTCGATTGCAACGAGGTGCAGGGTTTCTACATCGCGCGGCCGGTGCCGGCGGAAGAGATGGCACTGATGATGGCGCGGCGCTTCCTGTTCGAAAGCGCCGCGGCGGCCTGACCTAGTCGAGGTCGGAAGCCTGGTGGCGCTCGGCCACCTGTTCGTCGGGCTTGCCGCGTACCCGGTTGACCTTGCGCCCGCGGATCACCGCCGGCCGCGCCGCGATTTCCTCGGCCCAGCGTACCACGTGCTTATACTCGTGCACGGACAGGAACTCGGCCGCGTCATACGCTTCGCCGCGCACCATGCCGCCGTACCACGGCCAGATCGCCATGTCGGCGATGGTGTACTCCTCGCCGGCCACGAAGCGGTGCCGGGCCAGCTGCCGGTCCAGCACGTCGAGCTGGCGCTTGGTTTCCATCGCATAGCGGTTGATCGGATACTCGAGCTTTTCCGGCGCATAAGCATAGAAGTGCCCGAAGCCGCCGCCCACGAAAGGCGCGGAACCCATCTGCCAGAACAGCCAGTTCAGGGTCTCGGTGCGCGCCGCCAGCTCCCTGGGCAGGAAGGCGCCGAACTTCTCGGCCAGGTAGAGCAGGATCGAGCCCGATTCGAACACGCGCAGCGGCTCGGCGGCGCTGCGGTCCACTAAGGCCGGGATCTTCGAATTCGGGTTGATCTCGACGAAGCCGCTGGAGAACTGGTCGCCCTCGTTAATGCGGATCAGCCAGGCGTCATACTCGGCGCCCGCGTGGCCCAGGGCCAGCAGTTCCTCCAGCATGATCGTGACCTTGACGCCGTTGGGCGTGCCCAGCGAATACAGCTGGAGCGGGTGTTTGCCGACCGGAAGTTCCTTGTCGTGGGTGGGCCCGGCCACCGGGCGGTTGATGTTGGCGAAGGCGCCGCCGGAGGCGGCCGGCGTCCAGACCTTGGGTGGGACGTAAGGCGTTTGCTCTGCCATGGTTTCTCCTGCTCGAATCGGGTCGGAGAAACATTCTAGCGGCTGCGCGGAAAGCGCGCCGGGCGCATCGCGCAAGCTCCGCCGCCGCACCAGTCCCATGCCCGGTTCCCGCATCATGGCCGCCTCACTGCAGCTGGATCCGCCCATACAGGCCGCGCGTTCCGTTGCCCGGACCGGCCGTGAAGAACAGCGCATTGCGCGGCTGGGCCTGGATGCCGTTGCCGAAGGCGATGCCGTACAGGCCGTCGATGACGATGGGCGTGCGGTCGCTGCGCATCAGGGTGCCGATCAGCTTGCCGTCATGCGGACTGAAAGCGTTGATCTTGCCGTCGCCGCGGTTGGCCACCAGCAGCATGTTGCTGAAGTCGCCGAAGTCGGCAGGCGCGATCGCCATGCCCCAGGGCGCGTTCAGGACGCCGCCAGTCGTGACCAGCCGTCCCACGAAGGCGCCGCCGGTCGAGAACACGTTGATCAAGCCCAGGCCCATACCGGCGACCCGGTCGGTGCCGTTCGCGCCGCGCTGGGCGTAGCTGACGTAGACACGGTCGCCCACCGCCTGCACGCCGAAGGGCGCATAGTTGGGCGGCAGGCCGGGATCGACGAAGCCGCCGCCGGGCAGGGTAACTTTCTGGAAGGCGGTGTCGTAGACATCGATGCCGCCGCGCCGGAAGTCGGCGGCATAAATATAGTTCGCTCCCGCGGAGTTGCCGATCGCCAGGCCGGTGTAGAAGGCGCCATTGCTTCCTGTGTCCACCGTCGTCACCGCGTTGTTCAGGTTCACCGCCGGCGACCAGCCGGCGATGGTGCCGTCCAGGCCGGCGAAGATGAAGGGGCTGGCCCCGGTGACGCCGTTCTGCGTCACCTTGAAATCCTGGCTGCCGTTGAAGACGATGCCGGTCGGCCTGGCCGCGCCGGCGGTCCCCGCCGGGATCGCCACGACCAGGGTCTGCGGCACACCGTTACCGTCGTACAAGGTGGAGCTCGAGCTGCCTTCGTTCGCCACCCAGACGAAACCGTTCGGGTTGAAGGCGATGCCCCAGGCGTTCAGCAGTTTGGCGTCGGTGTTGGGAGCGCCGCCGGCCGCTTCCGTCACCAGCGAGGTGGCGGTGTAGGCGCTGGTGATGGTGGAGACCGGCGGCGTGACGGTCATCTCTTCGTCGTCGCCGCCACCGCCGCCGCAGGAGACCGCTGCGGCGGCGAGGGTGAGGCCGGCCAGGCCTGCCTTGAGCAAGGCGGCCGCTCTGTGATGGATGGTCATGATGGCTCCTGTCAGGTGGGGTGGATACCTGCGTTAATCCCACCCCGATCCTGAAAGGTTCTTCAGAAGGCGACGCCGATGCTGGCCGCCAGCGCGCGTGCGCGCGGGGCGGCGACGGCCGGGTCGCGCTGGCGCGCCAGCCAGGCCAGCTGGAAGGTGGCGGGGCCGGCATCGTAGGCCAGTCCCAGGCGCAGGTCGGCGCGCGCCGGTCCACCGGCGCCGCCATAGCCGCCGAAGCGGCGCAGCACGCCCGCGTGCCCGACCAGGCGCCAGCGCTCGCCCAGCGGATGCACGCCGTTCCACTCGAGATAGGCGCTGCGCCCGGCGCCATAGTAGTGCGGCGACAGATAGGCGCGCACGCTGCCGCTTTCCCAGCTCAGGCCGGCATGGAACTCGTCGTAGCGGTAGCGGGCGTCGCGCGCGAAGCTGGTGCGGCTGATTCCGGCGTCCCAGCTCAGGCCGGAGGCCATCCTGCGGGCATAGCCGGCATAGGCGATCAACTGGGCCCCGGTGGGGCTGTAGGCCAGGCTGGCCGAGGACACGAAGCCGCCCGCATACAAGCCGGATGGGCTGTCGTAGTCGACGCGCAGCTGGGCGGCGGGCCGGCCTTCGCTGAGCGACAGGCCGCGCACCGCGTATTCGGACACCAGGGATAGGCTGGCGCTTACTTGCGCCTGCGTCGCACAGGAGAAGGTCAGCAGGAAGGTGGCGAGGACGCCGCGCGCGCGCAGGGCGGTGCGGAAGAAGCAATGGTGGCGGGTCGCAGGGAGCAGGGGCGCGCGCATGGATCCATACTACCAGCTCGCGCGTCGGCGCGGCTCTGCTCTGCGTTTAGATGGAGGGTAGAGCGCGCCTGCTCGCGCAAGGCCTGGCGCACCACCGGGGCACGGGCATCCGGCCGCAGCTCGACCAGCAGCGCCGCCATGCCGCTCACGTGGGCCGCCGCATAGGACGAGCCGGAGACGAAGCCCCAGCGTCCGCCGGGCAGGCTGGTGGGGATGTCGGCATCGGGTGCATCCACGGCGCCGGCCGCGATCACGCCCGGATGCGAGGCCGGGAAGCCGCCGCCGGGCAGCTGCGGATCGATCGCCCCCACCACCAGCACGCCGCGCGCCAGGGCCGCGTCCAGCAAGGCCTGCAGCAGGCGGTCGGGCGGTCCGCCCAGGCTGAGGTTGATGATGCGCGCTTCGTGCATCAAGGCCACGTTGAGCGCCTTGCCCAGCGTGAAGCTGCTGCAGCGTGCGGGATGACCCGCTGTTTCCCAGCAGGCCCGCAAGGCCATCAGGCGCGCATCGGGCGCGACGCCGGCGATGCCGACGCCATTGTCGCGGCGCGCCGCAATGACGCCGGCGACGGCGGTGCCGTGCGCCTCCGCCACGGCAGCCTGGGTATCGACCAGGTTCTCCTGCAGCGCGATCTGTCCGGCCAGGTCGGGATGGGCGGCGTCGATGCCGCTGTCGATCACCGCCACCGCGACCTTGCGGCCGGTGCTGGCGCGGTGCAGCTCGGCCAGGCGCCAGGCGCGCGCCGCCGGCTGCAGGCGGAACAGCGGATCGCCGCCGCCCAGGGTCTCGTAGATCCCGACCGGCTGGGCCCAGGCCACGCGCGGGTCGCGCGCCAGCGCCGCCAGCACGGACGCGAGCGGCGCGGCGCCGTGCTGTTCCATCACGAAACAGTCGACGCCGATGACCGGCATCGGCCAGTTGCTGACCAGGGTCAGGCCGTGGGTGCGCGCCAGGTCCTGGGCCACGCGCCGGCGCGCCGCCTGGCCGCTGTCGTTGCGGTAGTTGCCGCCGTAGGCGGCGTCGGGCCGGTAATGCTGGGGCGGCAGGCGCAGCATCACCAGCACCTGGCGCGCTGCCGCCTGGCCGGCGTCCGGCGCGTCCTGCGCCTGCACGCCCGCGCCCAGCAGCAGCAGCGCGCCGAGGAGGGCGCACAGGAGGGCTCGCATGGCCGCGCGCATGCTTACTTCCTGCTGGCGAGCGGCTCGGCCAGCACCACCGCCGGCTCCGCGCGCAGGCGCGCCAGCACCGCCGTCATGTCGCCGCTGGATGTCACGGCGAGCCATGCGCCGGTGCTGGTCGGGCCGCCGACGATGCGTACCCCGTCGGCGCGCGCGATGCGGCGCAGCTCCTGCTCGGGCGTGTCCGGTGCGAAGGCCAGCACCAGGTTCGCCTGGGCCGGCGCCTCGGCGCCGAGGAGACGATAGGCGCCCATGTCCGGCGACGGCGACACCCGCGCCAGCAGCAGGCCGCCCAGCAGCGCGATCAGCGCGAACTGGGCCGCGGCAACCCGGACCAGCCAGCGGGCATCGTTGGCGGCCAGGCGCTGGAGCAGGGTGGGGCGTGATGGCCGTGGCTTGGCTGCGCCGGCGTCGAGCGCGGGCAGCAGCCGCGCCAGGGCGCGCTCGGGATCGCAATCCGGGTCCGGCTGGGCCGCAGAGCTGCGCATGGCGCGCAGCGCGTCGAGATCGGCGCGGCAGGGCGCGCATTCCTGCAGGTGGCGTTCGACACCTGCGCGCTCCTCGGGCGCCAGCGTGCCGTTCAGCAGCCAGGGCAGCACCGCCTGGGCCGCCTGATGGGCATCCTGTCCGCTCATGTCCTTTCCTCCAGTTGATCGGCCAGCAGCTGGGCCAGCCTGCGGCGCGCATGGAACAGCCGGGTCTTGACGGTGTTGACCGGGCAAGCCATCACCTCGGCGATTTCCGCATAGCCCATGTCGTGGAAAAAGGTCAGCTGGAACACCGCGCGCTGGGCCAGCGGCAGGGTGTCGAGCGCGGCGTTGACGGCGTCGCCCAGGCGCAGCTGTTCGAACAGGCGCTCGGGCTGGCAGCCTGGACCGCATTCGCAGTCGTCGGGACAGGCCTCGAGCGGTTCGTCGAGCGCGTGCAGGGCCTTGCAGGCCTTCCTGTAGGCAATCGCAAAGATCCAGGTCGACAGCTTGCAGCTGCCGTCGAAGGTCCTGGCCTTTTGCCAGACGGCGAGCATCGCATCGTTGGCGACCTCCTCGATCAGCTGCGCATTGCGCGTCATGCGGTGCAGGAAACGCGCGATGCGCGGGAAATACAGCCGGTACAGGGATTCGAAGGCGCAACGGTCTCCGGCCGCCGCCCGCTGGATCAGCCAGGCTTCGTCCAGTAACGCCAGTTCCCTGTCATGGTTCCGGCCGTTCACGCCGCTCGCGCTCCCGTGTTCTTGTTCTGTCCCCCGGTGAATACCGCGCAGGCGCGCAAAGGTTCACCCGGGCTGCATGCGGATTGTCACACGTTTCTCAGAACCTATCTCGGTAGGCGGGGGAAGCTGCTGGCGATGCATGGCAAGCGCGGGCAAGGCGCGAGGAGGCCGCATGGCTAGCCATGCAACGACGAGCAACGCCGCCCGGGCTTGTCAGGCGCGCCAGCAGCGACTTCCGCCTACCGAGATAGGTTCTTAGTCGCTGACCTTGGCGCGCAGGGCCTTGATCTGGCCGCTGCGGTTCTTGGCGTCGAGCCGGCGCCGCTGCGAGGCGCGTGTGGGCCGGGTAGGGCGGCGCTCCGCCTGGACCTCGGCCGCCTTGTCGACCAGGGCTTGCAGGCGCTGCAGCGCATCGAGCTTGTTCTGCTCCAGGCTGCGCGATTGCTGGGCCTTGATGACCAGTACGCCTTCCTGGGTGACGCGGGCGTCGCGCAAGGCGAGCAGGCGCGCCTTGACCTCCTCCGGCAGCGAGGATGCGGCGATGTCGAAGCGCGCGTGGACCGCGCACGAGACCTTGTTCACGTTCTGGCCACCCGGGCCCTGGGCGCGGATCGCGCTGAACGCCACCTCGTCGGGATGGATCGTCGGTTTCATATGCTTGAGCAATGAGCCTTTGCAGGCGCGAAAAAAAAGCTCCGCCGCGGCGGAGCTTTCCTGGTGCGGCGTGCCGATTACATGTAAGCGGCCAGCGCGCCTTTCATCTTCTTCAGCGCAGCCGATTCGATCTGGCGGATACGCTCGGCCGACACGCCGAACTCTTCGGCCAGCGTGTGCAGGGTCGCGCCCGAACCGTCGTCGTTCGCCAGCCAGCGCGCTTCGACGATGCGGCGCGAACGCGGGTCCAGCTTAGCCAGCGCGGTCTCCAGGCCTTCCGACTGCAGGCGGGTGACTTCGCCGGCTTCGATGACCTTGGTCGGCTCTTCCAGGTCCGAGGACAGGTAGGCGATCGGCGAGAACTTGTCGTCCTCGTCGTCCGTCGGCGCTTCGAGGGCGATGTCGCGGCCCGACAGGCGGGTTTCCATCTCGATCACTTCCTCGCGCTTGACGTCGAGCATCTTGGCCAGCTCGTCGACCTGGGCCGGCGACATGGCGTCCAGGCTCTGCTTGTTGCTGCGCAGGTTGAAGAACAGCTTGCGCTGCGCCTTGGTCGTTGCAACCTTGACCAGACGCCAGTTCTTCAGAATGTATTCATGCATCTCGGCCTTGATCCAGTGCATGGCGTACGACACCAGGCGCACGCCCTGGTTCGGGTCGAAACGCTTCACGGCCTTCATCAGGCCGATGTTGCCTTCCTGGATCAGGTCGGCGTGCGGCAGGCCATAGCCCAGGTAGCCGCGCGCGATCGAGACCACCAGGCGCAGGTGCGACAGCACCAGCTTCTGCGCAGCATCGAGATCATTGTTGTCCCGCAGCCGCGTTGCCAGCGAGACCTCTTCCTCATGGGTCAGCATCGGCAGGCGGTTGACGGCCGAGATGTAGGCGTCGATATTGCCAAGATTGCCTGTGAAACCGAGTCCCAGAGCACGACTGCTGGTCGGAACCAATGCGGATTGTGCGGACATATTCATTTCCCTCTTAGATAATCTTGCTGCATCCACAATGTGCCACCAAGGATTGCTCAGTGGCATAGCTGTTACGCGCTGTTACGACTGCTTACGGATGCGTTTCTCTTGAAATCTGACTTTCCTTAGCTCATATATTAGCACTCTCCCGAGGTGAGTGCTAGGAACCGCCGCGGTGCTTAAGGCCTGCCAAAGTATTGCCCAAAAGCATCAAATTGACCGCCGGTTCCACTGTAGAGCAGGACGTCGCTAAATGCTTGATGCAGCTCAGGTGTGAGCTTGAAAGTGCTGGAAGTTTTGCGTTCAGGGACAGATTAAGGGCTGAGGCACCGCCCCTCTGTTGGCTGCCGCACGTTGGGATCGCTCGGCTTGTAGGAGGATTTCGCGTGATTGCGTAGGGTGGAACGGCTAAGCAGTAGAAATGAGGCCAGCGGCACGATTTTCAAGGGGGCTGCGAATGGCTTGGAAACTACTTGGCCCATGCGATGCCCAAGCTGGTTTCTTATCGCTTTCAGTTTGGGCTTCGCGGCCATCGAATGTCCTTGCTCATCCATAAGCCGACCGATTTCGTCCCGAAAAAGCCATCCCAATTGACCGGTTGAGGAAACGAGACTTTGCAACGAGCGCCAAGGTTTCGTTGCTGATTTCACATCACGTCTATCTCGCCAGGTTTGCTTGTCTGACATACGTCACGAGGCAGCCGCACTGGTCTGATAAGTTGACTGCTTCCCTCTTCAACGGAGCCCGGAATGGCAACGACGAATGCACGCCCCGCCTCTACGGCAAATCCAAACGCTGGGATGAGGATGAGTCCGCAAGCGTTGGAAGCGATGCGAAACACTGAAAAGGTCGTATTGAAGTATTACAACGATATGGGAAGAAATAGGGGAAATTGTACTTGGGGGATCGGGTTTTATGTCCATAAGGGCGTATGCACGCCAGAGGAGCTGGAGCGGAAAGTCACTGCACCCTCGATAGAGCTTGAGTATGTAAAGAGAGTTGCAGAGGCGGAGCGACGAGTAAAAATTAAAGTGAAGGTGAAGCTTAACCAGGCCCAGTTCGATAGTCTTGTGAGTTTTACCTACAACACGGCCAACGTCACTAACGAGCGGGTGTACCAAGCTCTCAACGACAACAATTTTCAGGCCGCCGCACAACGGATATCGGAAGCAAACAAAGTCAGAGTGAAGGGACAGCTGAAACTGGCACCTGGACTCGTCAAACGACGCGAAGAAGAGAGCGCCCCGTTCCGAACCATGGGGAAATCCGAGACCGCAGCCCGAGCCATCAAATAGGAGACCCGCATGTCCTTCTTGCCTAGCTCTATCTTAGGCCAGCGAATCCACGCATATGCTGTGCTTGCGATGACTGCACTGCTTATCGCCGTGCCACTGCAAGCGGCGCAACCTGTCCATGAGGTAATTGGAGACTGGCGTTTCACTTCCGTTCTCGATAACGTCGAGATTACGTCGATCGACGACGAACAGGCGAAAAAACTGCTCGGTCGCGTGATGGCAATACGAAAGGAGGGAACGCGATTCGGCGACCAGACTTGTGGAGCCCCCAGTCTGGAGGCCCAGCGCGTCGAGCCAGATCTCTATGTGCGCCGTGAAGCCCGGATCAGCGCAAGGAATTTACGGCTTCCCAATCCGGTCACGGTCGTCGACCTGGGCTGCACGCATGTCTTTATCAAACAACCCAATCGAGCGGTGATCTTTTGGGACGGGTTCTTCTTTGGCGCCGTCAAGATCGGGAAGCCAGAACACCGTCACCATTAAATAGAAACTTCAGCGCACCCGCGCCAGATGCCGCTGCACCGACAGCATCGCCCCGATCAGTCCAAGACCGGCGCTGATCGCCAGCAAGCCCGCCACTTCCAGCGCCCCCAGCGGGAACAACTGGAAATCCGAAGCATACAGGCGCGCAAACGCCAGGATCGCCTCGTTCATCGGCACCAGCGCCAGCGCCACCACGCCCAGGGCCACGGCCCCGGCGCACAGGCCGAGCAGGGCGCCGGTGTAATAGAAGGGCCGGTGGATGAAATTGTCGGTCGCGCCCAGCAGCTTGGCGACGGCGATTTCTTCCTTCTGCGTCAGCACCTGCAGGCGGATCGTGTTGAACACCACCGCGATCACGACGATGCCGAGGGTGGCGGCCAGCAGCAGCAGGGCCAGGCGCAGCACGCCCAGCATGGCGGCCAGGCGCTTGACCCAGCTCGAATCGACCTGCACCGATTCCACCCCCGGCAGCGCGCGCAGGCGCTCGACGATGGCGTCGACCTGCTCGGCCGCGCCGGCGCTGGCGAAGGCTTCCAGCTTGATCACATAGCTGTCCGGCAGCGGATTCTCGCCCAGGGTGTCGATCACGTCGCCCAGGCCGCTGCTGTCCTTGAGCTCGGCCAGCGCCTTTTCGCGCGGCGCGAAGTTCACTTGCGTCTTGCCCTTGCCGACGATGGCGCGGATCTGCGGCGCCAGGGCCTGGGCCTCGGCGCGCGGAGTGTCTTCCCGCATGTACAGGCTGATTTCCGGGTCGACCGACAATTGCTCGGACAGGGGACGCACGTTGTCGAGCAGGGTGATGCCGGCGAAGGGCAGGGTCAGGGCCAGGGCCACGACCAGCACGTTGAACAGGAAACTGCCGGGCGACTTGCGCACCGTGGACAGCGCGGCGCCCAGCGCGAAGCTGTGTTGGCGGAACCAGGGGCTCATGCCGCACCTCCGACCAAGTGGCCGTGCTCCAGGCGGATCACGCGGCCGGCCGCGTCGAGCACCTGCTCGTCGTGGGTCGAGATCACGCAGGTGACGCCGGCGGCGTGGAAGGCGCGCAGGGCGTCGATCACCTTGTCGGCCGCCACGCGGTCGAGGTTGGCGGTCGGCTCGTCGGCCAGGATGATCTGCGGGCGGTTGACGATGGCGCGCGCCACCGCGACCCGCTGCTGTTCGCCGCCGGACAGTTCCAGCGGCATGGCCTTGGCGCGGTCCGCCAGGCCGACCTTGTCCAGCGCGGCGCGGGCGCGCTGCTCGGCCTGGCCTTTCTGTGCGCCGGTCACGAGCAGGGGCAGCATCACGTTGGCCAGGATGTGGCGGTCGTTGAGCAGGCGCTGTTGCTGGAAGATCAGGCCCAGGTTGCGGCGCAGGAAGGGAATGCCGGCCTTGTTGATGCGGCCGATGTCCTGGCCGTTGACCAGCACCTTGCCGCTGCTGGGCCGCTCGACCGCGGCCACCATCTTCATCAGGGTCGACTTGCCGGCGCCCGAAGGGCCGGCCAGGTAGACCAGCTCGCCCTTGGCGATGCTGAGGGAGACGTCGCGCAGCGCATAGGCGTCATGGGAGTACTGTTTTGAAACAGACTGGAATTCGATCATGGGGTTTAGCCGAGCAGCGCTTCGACGAATTCTTCCGCGTTGAAAGGTTGCAGGTCGTCCAGCTTTTCGCCCACGCCGATGAAATAGACCGGGATCGGGCGGGTGCGCGCGATCGCGGCCAGCACACCGCCCTTGGCGGTGCCGTCCAGCTTGGTGACGATCAGGCCGCTGAGCTGCAGGGCGTCGTCGAAGGCCTTCACCTGGGCCAGGGCATTCTGGCCGGTGTTGCCGTCGATGACCAGCAGGGTCTCGTGCGGGGCGCCTTCCATGCCCTTGCCGATGACGCGCTTGATCTTCTTGAGTTCTTCCATCAGGTGCAGCTGGGTCGGCAGGCGGCCGGCGGTGTCGACCATGACCACGTCGACGCCGCGCGCCTTGCCCGACTGCACCGCGTCGAAGGCGATCGCGGCCGGGTCGCCCGACTGCTGCGAGATCACGGTGACGTTGTTGCGCTGGCCCCAGACCATCAACTGCTCGCGCGCGGCGGCGCGGAAGGTGTCGCCGGCGGCCAGCAGCACCGATTGCTCGAAGCGCTGCATGTGCTTGGCCAGCTTGCCGATGGTGGTGGTCTTGCCGGCGCCGTTGACGCCCGCGATCATCATCACCAGCGGGTCGTGGCGGCCCAGCTCCAGCGGCTTTTGCAGCGGCTGCAGCAGCTCGATCAGCAACTCCTTCAGTGCATTCTTGACGGCGGCCGCGTCCAGCAGCTTTTCTTCCTTGACCTTGCGGCGCAGCGCATCCAGCAGGTGCTGGGTGGCGTCCATGCCGGCGTCCGACATCAGCAGGGCGGCTTCGAGTTCCTCGTACAGGTCTTCGTCGATACGCGCGCCGACGAACAGCAGCGACAGGTTGCTTGAGGTCTTGGACAGGCCCGCCTTCAGGCGCGTCATCCAGGAACGTTTCTTTTCGGCTTCGGTCGTGGGACGCTCGGCGGTTTCAGGGAACAGCTCGCCTTCCTGCAGCGCGATCGGCGCCGGGACAGGCGCGGATGCCGGTTCGGGCTCAGGCGCCGGGGCCGGCTCGGGCGCGATGACTGGCGCAGGCGCTTGCACCTCCGGAGTTTCCGGAGCTTTTTTTCTCTTGAAGAAGCTAAACATGGTCTGGTGGTGGGGGCTGCATGCAGCGCCAGGAGGCGGCGCGATGAAAAAAGTAGCGAATATTTTACCAGAGCAGCAATACAGCCTACTCCGCAGCCCACTGCGCGCGCCCACGCGGCGCGGGCGCTGGCTTCACGGACGATTTTCGTGTCGTCAATCTGTCATCAAATCGTCACAGCTCAACAGTGCGAAACTGGAAAAACGAGCGCGGCTGATATAGAGTGACAGCCAGAGAGAAACCAATAGATAAAATCGGGGTTTAACCGTGAAAATCACGAACTTCCTGAAGCGCCTGGTGTTCGGTGACAACGCCCTCGAAGGCAGCGCCGCGACCCTGCGCAACATCGTCGTCTGGGCCTTCATTGCCCTGGTCGCGCTGTTCCTGACGCATCCTGAACAGGCCAGCTTCTTCGACGCTCCCATCCCGCTTCCAGCCGAGCTCGGCCTGGAACAGAACTGACTCACAGTCTTCCCGGCCCGGTTTCCCGAGCCGGGTTTCCCGCTCAGCGTTTCGCCTTGGTGGCTTCCGCGTTCTTGCGGATGGCTTCCAGGGTCGCGTTCGGCGTGATCAGGTTGCCGTCGTAGCGCAGCTCGATCAGGGCCGGCTTGTTGTGCTCGTTGGCATGGGCCAGCGCGCGGCGCAGGGCCGGGCCGAACTCTTCCGTCGTTTCCACCACTTCGCCATGGCCGCCGTAGGCGCGCGACAAGGCGGCGAAGTCCGGATTGTGCAGGCCGGTGCCGGACACACGGCCCGGGTATTCGCGTTCCTGGTGCATGCGGATGGTGCCGAACATGCCGTTGTTAAACAGCAGGATTACGACGCCGGCGCCGTACTGCACCGCCGTGGCCAGTTCCTGGCCGTTCATCATGAACTCGCCGTCGCCGGCGAAGGTCACCACCGTGCGCTCCGGCTGCACGATTTTGGCGGCCACGCCCGAGGGCACGCTGTAGCCCATCGCGCCGCTGGTCGGCGCCAGCTGGGTGCGCATGCCGCCGTAGCGGTAGAAGCGGTGCGCCCAGGAAGCATAGTTGCCGGCGCCGTTGGTGATGATGGCGTCGTGCGGCAGCTGGGCCATCAGTTCCTGCACCATTTGCCACAGGTCGAGCGGGGCATTGCCTTCCTTGAAGATAGGCGGCTGGGCCTGGTAGGCGGCCAGCTCGGCCCTGGCTTGCGCGACCGTGCCTTTCCAGGCGCTGGCGTCGACCGGTTCCATCGCGGCCAGCATGGCGCAGGCCTGCTGCATGCCGCTGGCGACCATCAGTTCGCCCTGGTAGACGCTGCCCAGTTCTTCCGGGTCCGGGTGGAAGTGCACCAGGCGCTGCTGCGGCACCGGCGAGGCCAGCAGCGAGTAGCCGCTGGTAGTCATCTCGCCCAGGCGCGGGCCGAGGGCGATGAGCAGGTCGGCGTCCTTGACGCGCGCCGCCAGCTTGGGATTGATGCCGATGCCGACATCGCCGGCGTAGTGCGGGTGATCGTTGTCGAGCAGGTCCTGGAAGCGGAAGGCGCAGGCCACCGGCAGGTGGTTGGCTTCGGCGAAGGCGCGCAGGTCGGCGCAGGCCTGGTCGTTCCAGGTATTGCCGCCCAGGAGCACGAGCGGACGGCGGCTTTCGGCCAGCATGGCGCGCAGCTGGGCGATCTGGGCGGCGGAGGGCGAACCCTGGACCGGCTGGTAGGGGCGGGTATCGGCCACGGCGGCGGTCGAGACCAGCATGTCTTCCGGCAGCGCCAGCACCACCGGGCCCGGACGGCCGCTGGTGGCGACCTGGAAGGCGCGCGCGATGTATTCGGGGATGCGGTCGGCGCGGTCGATCTGGGCCACCCACTTGGCCATCTGGCCGAACATGCGGCGGTAGTCGATTTCCTGGAAGGCTTCGCGGTCGATGAAGTCGTTGCCGACCTGGCCGATGAACAGGATCATCGGGGTCGAGTCCTGGTAGGCGGTGTGCACGCCGATCGAGGCGTTGGTGGCGCCCGGGCCGCGGGTGACGAAGCAGATGCCCGGCTTGCCGGTCAGCTTGCCGTAGGCCTCGGCCATGAACGCCGCGCCCCCTTCCTGGCGGTTGATCACGAAGCGGATCTGCGAATCGTGCAGCGCGTCGAGCACGTCGAGGTAGCTTTCGCCCGGCACGCCGAAGGCGGTGTCCACGCCGTGGATGTGGAGCGCATCGACCAGGATCTGGCCGCCGGTACGGGAAGGGTGCGTCATGGTTCGGTCATCCTTGTTGGTTTGGCATCCGGGCATTCTATGTGAGCTGCTCAGTGGAGGCTTTTGAAATGGCGACATCAAATTTCAGAAAACGCGAGCGTTCGGCCCGCTGCCCGTAAACGTCATCCCGGCGGAGGCCGGGACCCAAGTTCGTCGAGCAGCCCCCAATCGGTTACAATGTCAGCCGTGAAGCAGGCCAGACAGTCGCTGGCCCTCATCTTCGGATGCGGGCGGGAGGAAGGTCCGGACTCCACAGAGCGGGGTGACGGTTAACGGCCGTCCGCTGAAAGCCGCAAGGTATAAGGCGAGGAATAGGGCCACAGAGACGAGCGTATTAAGTTACGGTGAAACGCGGTAACCTCCACCTGGAGCAATTCCAAATAGGCACGCGTTGATGTTGCTCGCGGAGCGTGCGGGTAGGAAGCTTGAGCGCTGGAGTAATCCAGCGCCTAGAGGAATGGCTGTCATAGGGGCGTCCCGCAAGGGAGACCACTACACAGAATCCGGCCTATCGGCCTGCTTTACTTGAATTCTCTCTCCACGGCGTGGACATAAGGGCTTGCCGGGCTGATATGATCGGCCTGTCGACGACTCGCTCCCGCGCCATGTCTCCCACTGATTTGCAGCTGATAGCCGACTACATGATGCCGGCTTTTCCGGCCTCACCCTCGGACCTTGGCTTCCTGTTCGGCACGCGCCACGGCGTGCCCGAATTTTGCGACGCGGCCTATGGGCTCTGGCAGCAGGGCATGTTCCGCCGCCTGCTGGTCTCCGGCGGGCGCACGCGCGGCCTGCTGGAAGCCGAGGCGGAGCTCATCGGCGAGCGGCTGGTGCGCATGGGCCTGCCCGAGTCGGTCCTGATCCTGGAAACCGCCGCCACCAACACCGGCGAAAACGTCCGCTTCGGCCGCGCCCGTGCGGCCGAAGCGATGGACCTCGGCGCGATCCGCAGCGTCCTCGTCATCGGCAAGGTGTGCTCGACGCGCCGCTACCTCATGACCTTGCAGCGGCACTGGCCGGGCTTGCGCATGTCGGTCTGTCCGGTCAACTACTTCGGCGTCCCGGCCGAACGCTGGTACGAGGACGAGCCATTCCGCAGCCGGGTGCTGGGTGAATTCGACAAGATCCCGCGCTACCTGGACGCAGGCTTCCTGCACGAGGTTGACGGCTGCGCCGGGTATCCGCGCCTGGGCTTCTCTTCTTAGCACCGCTTCAGGAGACACGATGGATCGCTTCATCCTCGCCCTCGACCAGGGCACCACCAGTTCGCGCGCGATCCTGTTCGGCCACGCGGGACTGCCGGTCGCCAGCTGCCAGCGCGAATACCCCCAGCATTTCCCCCAGCCCGGCTGGGTCGAGCACGACGCCCTCGACATCTGGAGCAGCCAGCTCGCCTGCGCACGCGAGGCCCTGCGCCAGGCCAGCATCCAGCCCGCGCAAGTGGCCGCCATCGGCATCGCCAACCAGCGCGAGACCACCTTGCTGTGGGACCGCAGCAGCGGCGAACCGCTCGCCCGCGCCATCGTCTGGCAGGACCGCCGCACCGCCGAAGCCTGCGACCGCCTGCGCGCGGCCGGCCATGCCGCCATGATCCAGGAACGCACCGGCCTCGAAGTCGACGCCTATTTTTCCGCCACCAAGCTGCAATGGCTGCTCGAGCACGTGCCGCATGCGCGCCAGCGCGCCGAACGCGGCGAGCTGGCCTTCGGCACCGTCGACAGCTGGCTGGCGTTCCGCCTGTGCGGCCGCCACGTCACCGACGTCAGCAACGCCTCGCGCACGATGCTGTTCAACATCCACACGCTGCGCTGGGACCAGGAATTGCTGGACCTGTTCGGCATTCCGGCAGCCGTGCTGCCGGAAGTGGTGGCCAGTTCGGAAGTCGTGGGCCTGGCGTCCGAGGAGTGGTTCGGCCACGCGATTCCGATCGCCGGCATCGCCGGCGACCAGCAGGCGGCCACCTTCGGCCAGGCTTGCCACCGCAAGGGCCTGGTCAAGAACACCTATGGCACCGGCTGCTTCATGCTGATGCACGCGGGCGATACGCCGCCCGTCTCGCACAACCGCCTGCTGGCGACGGTCGGCTGGACCATCGCCGGCGCCACCGACTACCTGCTGGAAGGCAGCGTGTTCATGGGCGGCGCCACGGTGCAGTGGCTGCGCGACGGCCTGGGCATCATCCGGCAGTCCGCCGATGTGGAGCCGCTGGCGCTGAGCGTGCCCGACAGCGGCGGGGTGATGCTGGTGCCGGCCTTCACCGGCCTGGGCGCTCCGCATTGGGACCCGTATGCGCGCGGCGCCATCGTCGGCATGACGCGCGGGACCACGGCGGCCCATATCGCGCGCGCCGCGGTCGAAGCCATCGCCTACCAGAGCGCCGAGCTCCTGCATGCGATGCAGAAGGACGCCGCCTGCGCCGTCACCGAAATGCGGGCCGACGGCGGCGCGGCGTGCAACGACATGCTGATGCAGTTCCAGGCCGACCTGCTCGGCATTCCCGTGGTGCGTCCGCGCGTGACCGAAACCACGGCCCTGGGGGCGGCCTACCTGGCCGGCCTGGCGGTCGGTTTCTGGGAGTCGGGCGAGGACATCGCGCGCCAGTGGCAGGCCGAGCGCCGCTACGAGCCTGTCATGGAAGAAGCGCGCCGCGAAGCGCTGATGGCGCGCTGGGCCAGGGCGGTCCAGCATGCCCGCGATTGGGTCACGCCCTGACATGCGCAGCGCGTCCCATGTCGATCCCGCGCTGCTGTGGGGCTGGCTCGCCGGGCGTTCGCTGGCCCGTGGCCTTCCCCGGCCTGTTCCGGACCACGGCGGCATGCGCGTCGACACCGCTTCGCCGGAGGAAGTGCGGCGCTACGTGTTCGCCGGTCCCGATCCCCGATTGGCGGAGCTGGCGGCGTCGATCGAGACCAGCCGCGTCTTCATCAAGATGTGCGGTTCCGGCGAGCAGCTGCTGGCGCTTGTGCCTGCGCGCTGGCGGCTGCAGCCGGGCGGCTACTTCATGACCCAGGCAGGCATGGACGGCGAGCCGCGCATGCCGGGGCCAGGCTACCGGCTGGAGGTCGCGGAGAGAGACGGCGTCTACATGGCGCGCATCCATGCCGGAGACGGCTCCGTCGCCGCGAGCGGCTACGCCGTGGAACACGATGGATGCTTCGTGTTCGATCGCATCGACACGCACGCGGCGCATCGCCGGCGCGGCCTGGGAAGGGCGATCATGTCGGCATTGGGCGGCATGCAGCAATCGCACCAGGCGAACAGGGTGCTGGTGGCAACCGAAGAGGGGCGGGCCTTGTACGAGGCGCTCGGATGGAAGGTCGTGACGGCTTACTCGACCGTGGTGATCCCGGGCGAGCAGTAGAACAGTGGATACGCTTCAGGCGCCGGCCCGGCGGTGCCGGCCCGGACGATGCCGGACCGGCGCTTGAAGCAGTACCTGTCAGGCTGGCTTACTTCTTTGCGAAGCGGCGGCGCATTGCGCCCATTGCCATCGCGCCCAGGCCCAGCAGGGCGACCGAGCCCGGCTCCGGCACTTCGCCCGGGTTGCCGCTGTCGTCACGCTCGAAGGCGCCGACGCGCACGGTTTCCGGGGTGCCCTGGGTGGTGCCTGCAAGGAACTGGACCCCGCCAGCGACGACGCATTGCGTCAGGTCGGGGCAGGCCAGGTCGGCGGCTGCGGCTTGGAGGTCGTCCAGGACAAAACGGTGCAGGCCTGACTGGCCGATGCCCCCGGTATCTTCCAAGATCAGGTCAGGCCCGGTGTACGAGAAGATTTCCAGCAAGGTGCCATCGAGGGCGTACAGGCTCATGTACAGGTCGGTGAGGGTCGCGTCGTCACTGCCAGGTTCGCTGATGTTCACAACGAAACCGAGTTCGCCAGCGGTGGTGATGCCGTCGATATCGCTGAGCAAATAAACGCCATTGCCGCCAACGGCGCCGGTATTGTCCCCCCCGAGCAAGCCAGTGCTCGGCTCGCAGGTCTGGTCCGGATTGGTCATGTTGCCGCCATTGGTGTGGCGGACGCAGCCCGACTCGGTAGCGGGCGGTTGGGGACCGACGGTGTTGTCCTGGACAGTCACCACGGTCGACACGGCGCCCAGGCCAGTGCCTGTTTGTTGTGCGCCAGTTTGATAGACCAGGTCGGCGAATGCTGGCGAGGCGCCAGTTACGAGTGCTGCACTAATTGCAAGCTTCAGGATTTTTGACTTCATCACTAGCTCCTATGGAATTACTTCGTTCTTGTGGGTAACTGCCAGGTACTACAACGTCGTAAGAGCAAGTTACGGGCCAGCGTCAATACTTTGAGATAAATCAAATACCTATCGCGGGTAGCACTTCGACAGAAAGGAAAAGTGTAAAAAATACCGAAAGTTTCTATTTAAAACTTTCTATCCCTCCGGAAAAAATTGGGTGTCTTCACGTTAAGAATCAGGACTCTCATCCAAGTTCGGCGGCGACGACATATAGGGATGGGAGGGGTTTGAGCCATCGCCGTGCCGCGCGCAAGGCAAGTCTGTTAAGGTGACGCTGCGAAAGACTGAACCGGAGCGGGTACATGGAAAAGAAGTACTGGTTCCCGGCGAAACCGCCGGAATGTGGCTGCGGATGGGGATTGCCGCTGGCCTGGCAAGGCTGGGCGGTCGTCGTCAGCTATGATCCTTTCCGGCGCGAGGTGCACCGATGAGCGCTGCCGTGTTCGACATTCCCGCCGTCGGCCTGTCGGCATATTTGACACTCATCGGTATCACTTGCCTGGCTTCCGCGCTGCCGATGCTGCTGGCGCGCAAGCGTGGCCTGGCGGCCAAGCTGAAAAGCGGGGCCGCGGCCGGGGCGCTGGTGCTGCCCGTGACCCTGCTGCTGGCGCTGGGCCTGTCGAAGAACACGCTCGAGGTGCGCGACGGTCAGGTCCTGGTGCGCGCCAGCTACTTTTATGAATACGCGCGCGACATCGGCGAGTTCGACCTGGCGCATGCCCGCCACGGCAGCCTGGCCGCGATCGACGCCGCCCAGCTGGGCTTGCGCAACAACGGCATCAGCTTGCCGGGCTATGCCGCCGGACGCTTCACCAGCGAAGACCAGCGGCCGCTGTTCGTGGCCATGACCGACCGCGAGCGGGTGGTGTATCTGCCGGCCAGGGAAGGCCAGTCGCTGCTGGTCAGCGTCGAGCAGGCCGACCAGCTGCTGGCGCTGCTGCACGGGCGCGCGGCCGAGCGGCGCCAGCTGGCCCGGCATCCGTAGTTAAAACCCGATCCTGGATTTGCCCGGCGCCTGCCGCAGGCGGATGTCGTCCACGCTCACATGGGCGCGGCCGTCCGCCACCGCATAGCCGAGACTGTCGAGCAGGGTCTTGCGCAGGTCGCGCGGCGACACCGGCGCCAGCTTGTCGAGCACCCCATCGGCGAGCACGTCGTCGAAGCCGCCCAGGTTCAGTTCCTCGACCAGGCCGCGGTACATGCGCTGGGCGATGCCGGCCGCTTGTTGGGGCGTCGGCTTGGGGACTTCGTAGACCGCCATGCGGTTGAGCAGGGGAGAGGGAATGCCGTCCACCGAGTTGGCGGTCAGCACCCAGAAGATCTGGCTGGCGTCGACGTCGACGTCAATGAATTCGTCGCGGAAAGCCTTCGAGGTTTCCGGCTCCAGTAATTGATAGAGGGCGGCCAGCGGATCGGACTGGGTCGAGCCGCTCGCCTTTTCCACTTCGTCCAGCACCAGCACCGGGTTGGCGTACTTGCCGCGCACCAGGCGCTCGGCCACCTTGCCGCACTTGGCGCCGCGCCAGCTGGCCGAGCTGCCGGTGATGACGAAGCCGGCCGACAGGGCGTTCATGCTGATCAGTTCGCACTCGGTGGACATGGCCCTGGCCAGGCGCTTGGCGAAATGGGTCTTGCCCACGCCGGGGCCGCCCAGCAGCAGGATGGGCATGACGTTGAAACCCTTGTCGCCGGCATGGGCCAGGCGCAGGTAGCGCGCCAGGTCGTCCAGCACTTCATCGAAATTGGGACATTCCTCGAACAGGGGATCGAGCGCGTCGACGGAAGAAGGAGTGGTGACGAATCGGTCGGCCCCGGTCTCCAGCATGCGCTCGTAAAACGCGTCGAGTTCCGGGGAGCGGCCGCGGTTGCGGTCCAGCGCTTCCTGCACTTCAGTCAGGTCGTAGACCGCGCGGGTACGGGCGAGGGTGATGCTCACGGCTATCTCCTTGGCAACGGACCAGCGGTCCGCCAGTCTGGCCCGCTCCGCCTGGCTCCGCCATCCTGCCGAGCGAGCCAGAGGCAGGTGGGTCATCGCCTTGGCTTCATCCTAACTCGGCTTCCAGGGACCTGCAATTCCATACAGTGTAATTCTGCGTGGGAAATGTTGTTTCCACACGTCAACATTCGCACGGGCGTTGAAGTTAATCAAAGGTAAACATCATGTTTACAAATGAGGCAGTACCTTCACACCGTTGTGTAAGTGCCTAATTTTACGAGACATTTTGGCATTTCATTCCATCAACACCTGTTCCTAAGTCATTGGTTTCATTAGCAAATTTTGAATTTGCCAAGTGTGAATTCGCTTGACCGTCAACATTGCTTCCACTAAAGTGGGAAACAGTGTGAAAAAGTGTCGATTTGTGGGAGGAAATCCCTCCGCAAGGCGCCTACAACAACACCATTACAAACCCTCCAAAAGCTAGGTAAATACGTGTTTCAGGGCGCGTCAGCGATCAATCTCGATGCAAAAGGCCGGATGTCGATCCCGGCCAAGCACCGTGACGCCCTCGTTTCGCAGTGTGAAGGACGCATGACGCTCACCAAACACCCGCACGGTTGCCTGCTTTTCTTTCCCCGTCCCGTCTGGGAAGAGCACCGCAAGCAGATCGCAGCCTGGCCGATGTCGGCCCGTGCATGGCAGCGCATTTTCCTTGGGAATGCCGTGGATGTCGAGCTCGACTCCGCCGGCCGCGTGCTCATTTCGCCCGAGCTGCGCGCAGCCGTCGGGCTCGACAAGGAAGTGATGATGCTCGGCATGGGCACCCACTTCGAGATTTGGAATGCCGCCAAACTGGCCGAAGACGAGGCTGAGGCCGTCGCCGGTGGCATGCCCGATGTTCTTTCCAACTTCTCGTTCTGAGGCGCCGATGACGGAAACAATCACGGTGCCCGCATTCCAGCATCGCACGGTGCTGTTGGACGAAGCAGTGGACGCGCTCAACCTCGAGGGCGCACGCACCTCCGGTACTTATATAGATGGCACCTTCGGCCGTGGCGGCCATAGCCGGCTCATCCTGTCGCGCCTGAGCGACAGCGGCCGCCTGTTCGCCTTCGACAAGGACCCGCAGGCCATCGCCACCGCGCAGCAGGTGGCGGATGCCCGCTTTGCCATCGTGCACGACAGTTTCGCAACGATGCATGACGCGCTTGCCGCGCGCGGCATCCAGCAGGTCGACGGAATCCTCCTCGACCTGGGTATTTCGTCGCCCCAGGTGGACGACGCCACCCGCGGTTTCAGCTTCCGCCAGGACGGGCCCCTCGACATGCGCATGGACACCACGCGCGGCATGTCGGCGGCCGAGTGGATTGCGACCGCGCCCCAAACCGAACTCGAAAAGGTGATACGCGATTATGGAGAAGAACGGTATGCTTTCCAGATTGCAAAGGCGATTGTTGCTCGCCGGGCAATCGAGCCAATTTCGACCACACGACAGCTTGCCGCAATCGTGGCAGACACGGTCAAGACCCGCGAAAAGGGCAAGGACCCTGCGACCAGGACCTTTCAGGCTGTCCGGATTTTCATCAATAAAGAGCTTGAAGACCTTGAAGCAGGTCTGAGCGCGGCCTATGCCATGCTGGCGCCGGGCGGGCGCATGTCGGTGATCAGCTTCCACTCGCTGGAAGACCGCATCGTCAAGCAGTTCTTCGCGTCCAAGGCCAAGGTGGCCCAGCCGGACCGCCGCCTGCCGATCCGCGCCGCCGACCTGCCGCAGCCCCTGATGAAATTGATCGCCAAGACCAAGCCCAGCGACGAGGAGGTCGACGCCAACCCGCGCGCCCGCTCGGCGGTGCTGCGCGTGGCCGAGCGCCTGGCGGGAGGGGCGGCATGAACGCCAAGCTCAACATTGTCCTGACCGTGCTGCTGGTCGGCTGCGCCCTGTCGGTGATCAACGCGCGCTACCAGGCGCGCCATTTGCTCATCGAATACGAGCGCCTGCAGCAGCAGTCGCGCCAGCTCGACATCGACTGGGCCCAGCTCCAGCTCGACCAGTCGACCCTGGGCAAGAACGAGCGCATCGAGCAGATCGCGCGCACCGAGCTGAACATGGCGCCGCTGACCCCGGCCCGGACCCAGTACCTGATGGAAGGGGCCCAATGACGCGCGGCGCAATGAAAGCAGGCGCGCGGGTCGCGGCATCGAAGGGCGTGGCTTTCTCGAAGAGCCCGGTCCTGGCCGTGCGCCTGCCGGACTGGCGTTCGCGCCTGGTCCTGTTCGTCCTGTTCGCGGCCTTCGCCGCGCTGGGATTGCGCGCGCTGTGGCTGCAGGGCATGTCGACCCAGTTCCTGCAAAAGCAGGGCAAGAGCCGCTACGAGCGCACGCTCGAGCTGCCGGCCACGCGCGGCCGCATCCTGGACCGCAACGGCGCCGTGCTGGCGTCCTCGCTGCCGGTCAAGGCCGTGTGGGCCATCCCCGAAGACCTGCTCAAGAATCCGCCGGAGAAGGTCAGCGCGCTGGCGCGCCTGCTCGACATGCCCGAATCCGACCTGCGCAAGAAGCTCGATTCGGACCGCAGCTTCGTTTACCTGAAGCGCCAGGTCGAGATGCCGGTCATCGAGCAGATCGAGAAGCTCAAGATCGAGGGCCTGGACACCCGCAAGGAATACAAGCGCTTCTACCCGCAGGGCGAAGTGATGACCCACATGGTGGGCTTCACCAATGTCGAGGACGTGGGCCAGGAAGGCATGGAGCTGTTCCACCAGAAGAACCTGATGGGTGTGCCAGGCAGCCGCCGCGTGATCAAGGACCGTCTCGGCCACATCGCCGAGGACCTGGGCATGTTCCGCGAGCCGCACCAGGGCAAGGACCTGACCCTGTCGGTGGACAGCAAGCTGCAGTACATCGCCTTCACCAGCGTCAAGAACGCGGTCGAGAAGTTCAACGCCCAGGCCGGCGGCGCCGTGGTGCTGGACGTCCAGACCGGCGAAGTGCTGGCCATGGCCAACTACCCGACCTACAACCCGAACGACCGCTCCAAGCTGACCGGCGCCCAGCTGCGCAACCGCGTCATCACCGACACCTTCGAGCCGGGTTCCACGCTCAAGCCGGTGACCGTGGCGCTGGGCCTGGAAAAGAAGAAGATCACGCCGGACACCGTGTTCGACGTCTCGGGCGGCCGCATCACCGTGACCGGCCGCACCATCCGCGACATGCACCCGAAGGACCACCTGACCGTGGGCGGCATCATCCAGAAGTCGTCCAACGTCGGCACCGTCAAGATCGCCCAGCTGCTCGAGCCGCAGGACATGTGGGAGCTGTACACCAAGCTGGGCTACGGCCAGGCGCCGCGCTTCGGCTTCCCGGGCGCCGTGGCCGGCCGCGTGCGTCCGTGGAAATCGTGGAAGCCGATCGAATACGCCAACATGTCCTTCGGCCACGGCCTGTCGGTGTCGCTGCTGCAGCTGGCGCGCTCCTACATGGTGTTCGCGCGCGACGGCGACATCATTCCGCTGTCCTTCCTGAAAGTGGAAGAGCAGCCGGTCGGCCAGCAAGTGATCTCGCCCAAGACCGCGGCCCAGATCCGCACCATGCTCGAATCCGTGGTCGGCCCGGAAGGCACCGCCTCCAAGGCCCAGGTGGCCGGCTACCGCGTTGGCGGCAAGACCGGCACGGCCGAGAAGATCGTCAACGGCCGCTATTCGAAGACCGACAACATCGGCTATTTCGTCGGCATCGCGCCGATGTCCAAGCCGCGCTTCGTGATCGCCGTCATGATCGATAACCCGAGGGGAGCCTTGCGCACAGGGGGCAGCGTGGCCGCGCCGACAGCGGCCGACCTGGCCTCGAATGCGCTAAGGGCGGCGAACGTTCCGCCCGATTCCTCGGTCACAGACATCATCATCCCTGAACATCCCCTAGAGGAGAGCATGTGATGGCGTTGAGCCTTAACGACATCTGCCAGTGGATAGCCGCCGCCGCACCGGGCGGCCGTCTCGTTTCTGATTCCCGCCGCGTCGCGAAGGGCGACGTGTTCTTTGCCTATCCGGGCGAGGCCGTCGACGGCCGCGCCTACATCGCCGCCGCCGTCCAGGCAGGCGCCGCCGCCGTCGTCTACGAAGAAAATGGCTTCAGCTGGGACGCTTCCATCGACGTACCGCATTTCGCGGTCGCCGGCCTGAAGCAGAACGCCGGCCCGATCGCCCACGCCGTGCTCGGCCATCCGGACCAGGGCATGTTCACCGTCGCCGTCACCGGCACCAACGGCAAGACCTCGATCGCCCTGTGGACCGGCCAATGCCTGGCGCGCCTGGGCGAAACGGCTGCCGTGATCGGCACCCTGGGTGTCGGACTGATCAAGGGCAAGAACGAACCGAACTTCGACGTCACCGGCTACACCACCCCGGACGCGGTGCTGCTGGCCCAGAAGCTGGCCGAGCTGCGCGAGGCCAGGGCGAGCGCGCTGGCCATCGAAGCCTCGTCCATCGGCCTGGTCCAGGACCGCGCCGCCGGCATGCACTTCGACGTCGCGATCTTCACCAACCTGACCCGCGACCACCTCGACTTCCACGGCGACATGGCCAGCTACGAAGCGGCCAAGGTCAAGCTGTTCGAGTGGGACGGCCTGAAGCACGCCGTCGTCAACCTGGACGATGCGGCAGGGCAGCGCCTGGTGGCGCACCTGCGCAAGAACTTCCCGGCCCTGAACGTGGTCGGCTACACCATCAAGGGCGAGGCGGAACAGCCGGCCGTCGAGGGCGTGGGCATCCTGCGCGCCACCGGCATGCGCAGCCGCAACGCCGGCACCGAATTCCAGGTCGAGACCCCGCAGGGCAGCGCGCTGGTGCGCACCCAACTGGTGGGCCATTACAACGTCAGCAACGCCCTGGGCGTGCTGGGCGCGCTGCTGGCCAAGGACGTGGCGCTCAAGAGCGCCGTCGACGCCATCGAGGCGCTGGTGCCGGCCCCGGGCCGCATGCAGCAGATCGGCGGCCAGGATGCGCCGATGGTCGTGATCGACTACGCCCACACCCCGGATGCGCTGGAAAAGACGCTGGAAGCCCTGCGCCAGGTTGCTAGGGAACGCGGCGGCCAGCTGTGGTGCGTGTTCGGCTGCGGCGGCGACCGCGATCCGGGCAAGCGTCCGCAGATGGGTTCCATCGCCCAGGCGGCCGACCAGGTGCTGGTCACCAGCGACAACCCGCGCAGCGAAGAGCCGGCCAGCATCATCGCCCAGATCGTCGCCGGCATGGACAAGCATCACCCGCATTCGCGCTACCAGACCGTGGAGGACCGCGCAGCGGCCATCCTGCTGGCCGTGAAGCAGGCCGCCAGGCAGGACGTGATCCTGCTGGCAGGGAAGGGCCATGAGCCCTACCAGGAAATCAAGGGCCGCAAGATGCCGTTCTCGGACGCGGACCACGCCTCGCTGGCATTGACGGCGCGGCTCACCATGTTGAGGACTCACTGATGCGCGGTTCGCTCGCACAACTCATTTCGGCCATGCCGGGCGCGCGCCTGGTGGGCGGCGACATCGCCTTCGAAGGCGTGTCGACCGACAGCCGCAAGCTGCAGCCCGGCATGCTGTTCGTGGCCCTGCGCGGCGAGGTCTTCGACGCCCACAACTTCCTGGGCCAGGTCGCGTCGAGCGGCGTCGCGGCCGTGGTGGCCGAGGAACTGCCGGAGGGCTGGACCCTGCCGGCCATCGTCGTGCCGAACACCTTGACGGCGCTGGGGCAGATCGCCAACCAGTGGCGCGCACAGTACGCGATTCCGGTCATCGGGGTCACGGGCAGCAACGGCAAGACCACGGTCAAGGAAATGATTGCGGCTATCCTGGCTGCGGCCTTCGGCGAAGACCAGCGCCTGGCGACCCAGGGCAACCTGAACAACGAGATCGGCGTGCCGCTGACCCTGTTCCGCCTGGGCGCGCAGCACCAGGCTGCCGTGATCGAGCTGGGCATGAACCATCCGGGCGAGATCGGCCGCCTGAGCGCGATCGCCGCGCCGACCGTCGGCCTGGTGAACAACGCCCAGCGCGAGCACCAGGAATTCATGCACACCGTCGAGGCGGTGGCGCGCGAGAACGGCTCGGTGCTGCAGGCCCTGTCCGCCGGCGGCGTGGCCGTGTTCCCGGGCGACGACACCTATACGGACCTGTGGCGCGGCCTCGCCAAATGCGATGTCCTGACGTTCGGCCTGACAAACGATTGCGACGTGCGCGCGAGCTATACCTCGAACGGTTTCGGCAGCGACCTGCAGGTCACCGCGCGCGGCGCACAGTTCGGCGTCAAGCTGGCGGCGGCCGGCGAACACAATGTGCGCAACGCGCTGGCGGCCTTCGCCTGCGCGCTGGCGGCCGGCATCCCGGCGGACGCCATCGTGCGCGGCCTCGAAGCCTTCGCTCCCGTCGGCGGCCGCCTGCAGCGCAAGCAGGCCGTCAACGGCGCGACCGTCATTGACGACACCTATAACGCCAACCCCGACTCCATGCGCGCCGCCATCGACGTGCTGGCGTCCTACCCGGCGCCGCGCATCCTGGTGGTGGGCGACATGGGCGAAGTGGGCGCGCAAGGAAAAGAGTTTCACGAAGAGATCGGCGCCTATGCACAGAGCAAAGGCATCGAGACCGTGCTCGCGACCGGCGAGCTGGCGCGCCACCTGGCCGCGTCGGGAGCACAGCATTACGAGCAGTTCGACGAGTTATTGGCAGCACTGGATTCAAAACTGGGCGGCAACGCGGGTGCCAAATGCGACGTAACTGTCCTGGTGAAGGGCTCGCGCTTCATGAAGATGGAGCGCGTGGTCCAGCACCTGACCGGATCAACCCCTATTGGCAAGGACGCCCACTAACATGCTTCTCTGGCTTGCTCAATACTTCCAGGACTACATCGGTCCGCTGCGAGTATTCAACTACATCACCTTCCGCGCAGTGTTCGCGACCATTACCGCGATCACCATCGGCCTGCTGTGCGGCCCGGTCGTGATCCGCAAGCTGACCGAAATGAAGGTCGGCCAGGCGGTGCGCACCTATGGTCCGCAGACCCACCTGACCAAGCACGGCACCCCGACCATGGGCGGCGTGCTGGTGCTGATCGCGATCGGCGTCTCGACCCTGCTGTGGTGCGACCTGTCCAACCGCCTGATCTGGCCGGTGCTGGTCGTGACCCTGGGCTACGGCGCCATCGGCTGGGTCGACGACTACCGCAAGGTGGTCTACAAGGACCCGGAAGGCATGCGCTCGGGCGAGAAATATTTCTGGATGTCGCTGATCGGCCTGTCCTCGGCCTTCTACCTGGCGTTCTCGGTCTCGGCTGCGAACCCGTGGGAAGTGGCGCGCCTGTTCTACGCCTGGGTCGAGTCGGGCTTCTCGATGGACCTGCCGCCCAAGGCCGACCTGATCGTTCCCTTCTTCAAGTCGATCAGCTATCCGCTCGGCGTGTGGGGCTTCATCGCGCTGACCTATTGCGTCATCGTCGGCACCAGCAACGCGGTCAACTTCACCGACGGCCTGGATGGCCTGGCGATCATGCCGACCGTGATGGTCGGCGGCGCCCTGGGCCTGTTCGCCTACCTGACCGGCAGCGTGACCTACTCGAAATACCTGTTCATCCCCTACATCCCGGGCGCCGGCGAACTGCTGATCTTCTGCGGCGCGATGGCGGGGGCGGGGCTGGCCTTCCTCTGGTATAACGCGCACCCGGCCCAGATGTTCATGGGCGACGTCGGCGCGCTGGCGCTGGGCGGCGCGCTCGGCACCCTGGCCGTCATCGTGCGCCAGGAAATCGTGCTGTTCATCATGGGCGGCGTGTTCGTGGCCGAGACCCTGTCGGTGATCATCCAGGTGAGCTGGTTCAAGTTCACCAAGAAGAAGTATGGCGCCGGCCGCCGCGTGTTCCTGATGGCGCCGCTGCACCACCATTTCGAACAAAAGGGCTGGAAAGAGACCAAGGTCGTCGTCCGCTTCTGGATCGTGACCATGGTGCTCATCCTCGTTGGCTTGTCGACTCTGAAACTGCGCTGATGAACTACGAAGGCAAATCCGCACTGGTACTGGGCCTGGGTGAATCCGGGCTGGCAATCGCGCAATGGCTGGCGCGCGGTGGCGCGCGCGTGCGCGTCGCCGATACCCGCACCGAGCCGCAGCGCCTGTTCGCCCTGCGCCAGGCGGTGCCGAACGCCGAATTCGTCGGCGGAGAATTCGCCGCCAGCCTGCTCGACGGCGTCGACTTCGTCGCCGTCAGCCCGGGCCTGGCGCCGAACCGCGAACTGGCGGCCATCACCCCGGCCGCGCACGAGCGCCACATCCCGGTGTGGGGCGAGATCGAACTGTTCGCCCAGGCCCTGGCCCACCTGCGCTTGGCCCGCGGCTATGCCCCGAAAGTCATCGCCATCACCGGCACCAACGGCAAGACCACCGTCACCAGCCTGACCGGCCTGCTGTGCCGCCGCGCCGGCCTGTCGACCCGCGTGGCCGGCAACATCAGCCCGGCCGCGCTGGACGTGCTGCGCGAAGTCCTCGACAACAATGAGCTGCCGCAGGCCTGGGTGCTGGAACTGTCCAGCTTCCAGCTGCATACCACTTTCAGCCTGCAGGCCGATGCCGCCACGGTGCTGAACGTGACCCAGGACCACCTCGACTGGCACGGCAGCATGGATGCCTACGCGGCCGACAAGGCGCGCATCTTTGGTACCGATACCGTGCGCGTGCTGAACCGCGACGACGCCGTCGTGATGCGCATGACCGCCGTCGGCAGCCCGGTCCACACCTTCGGCACCGGAGAGCCTTCGGAGCCGGACAGCTTCGGCCTGGTCAACGAGCGCGGCGTGCTGTGGCTGGCCAATGCGGTCGCCGCCGACGACGAGCCGCCGAAGAAGCTCAAGAAAGGCGAGCTGCCGCCGCCGGTGGAAACGACCGTCAACCGCCTGATGCCGGCCGACGCGCTGCGCATCCGCGGCATCCATAACGCTTCCAACGCACTGGCCGCGCTGGCCCTGTGCCGCGCCTGCGGCCTGCCGCTGGCGCCGCTGCTGCATGGCCTGCGCGAATACGCGGGCGAGCCGCACCGCGTGGAACTGGTCGCCAGCATCGAGGGCGCCGATTACTACGACGACAGCAAGGGCACCAACGTGGGCGCCACCGTGGCCGCGCTGGAAGGCCTGGGCAAGGCCTTCACGGGCGAAGACCAGCAGATCGTGCTGATCGCCGGCGGCGACGGCAAGGGCCAGGACTTCGCTCCCTTGGCCCTGCCGGCTTCGCGCTACGTGCGCGCCGTGCTGCTGATCGGCCGCGACGCGCCCGCCATCCGCGCCGCCATCGAGCCGACCGGCGTGCCGGTGTTCGACCTGGCCGGCCTGCCGGAAGCGGTGCGCCGCGCCGCCGGCCTGGCCAAGGCGGGCGACGCCGTGCTGCTGTCGCCGGCCTGCGCCAGCCTCGACATGTTCACCAACTACGCGCACCGCGCGCAGGTGTTCGTCGATGCCGTGCGCGAAATCGCACTCGAGAAGGGGCAGGAAATCTGATGGCTTTCCAGATTCCGTTCAAGTTCTCGGGCACGGCCAGCGATGCGAGCATCGCGGCGCGCAGCCGTCCGTCGAAGATGATGGACTACGACCAGCCCCTGGTGTGGGTGACCGTCCTGCTCATGCTGTTCGGCCTGGTGATGGTCTATTCGGCCTCGATCGCGCTGCCCGACTCGCCCAAGTTCGCTTACCTGGGGGACAAGAACGAGTATTTCCTGTATCGCCAGATGATGTACATCGCGGTCTCGATGGCCGCCGCCGCCGTGGTGTTCCGCGTGCCGGTCGCCGTGTGGCAGAAGTGGGCGCCGATGCTCTTTATCGGCACCCTGGTGCTGCTGATGCTGGTGCTGATCCCGGGCATCGGCGTGTCGGTCAACGGCGCGCGCCGCTGGCTGCCGCTCAAGGTCATGAACCTGCAGCCGTCGGAGCTGATGAAGATCGCGGCCGTGCTCTACGCCGCCGACTTCACGGTGCGCAAGCAGGAATACATGCACAAGCTGACCAAGGGCTTCCTGCCGATGATGGTCGCGATCGGCCTGGTCGGCGGCCTGCTGCTGATGGAACCGGACCTCGGCGCCTTCGGCGTCATCGTCTGCATCGCCATGGGCATCTTGTTCCTGGGCGGGATCAACATCATCTGGTTCGGCGGCATCGGCGCGCTGCTGGTGGTGATCTTCACCTCGATCATCGCGCTCTCGCCCTTCCGCCGCGCCCGCATGTTCGCCTACCTCGATCCGTGGCAGGAAGACAATGCGCTCGACAAGGCTTACCAGCTGACCCACTCCCTGATCGCCTTCGGCCGCGGCGAGTTCTTCGGCGTCGGCCTGGGCTCGAGCGTGGAAAAGCTGCACTACCTGCCGGAAGCGCACACCGACTTCATCATGGCCGTGATCGGCGAAGAGCTCGGCCTGGCCGGCGTGCTGGCCGTGGTCGCGATGTTCTACTGGCTGGTCAAGCGCGCCTTCGACATCGGCCGCCAGGCCATCGCCCTGGACCAGGTCTTCGCCGGCCTGGCCGCGAAGGGCATCGGCATCTGGATCGGCGTGCAGACCTTCATCAACATGGGCGTGAACCTGGGCCTGCTGCCGACCAAGGGCCTGACCTTGCCCCTGATGAGCTTTGGCGGTTCGGGCGTGATGTTCAACTGCGTCGGCCTGGCGATCCTGCTGCGGATCGATTACGAGAACCGCGTGCGCATGCGGGGAGGCCGGGTATGACTAAGCGTCTCATGATCATGGCGGCCGGCACCGGCGGCCATATCTTCCCTGGCATCGCGATCGCGCAGACCATGCGCGCACGCGGCTGGGAAGTGAGCTGGCTGGGCACCGCCCACGGCATGGAAACCGACCTGGTGCCGAAAGCCGGCATCCCGATGGACAGCATCGATTTCGCCGGCCTGCGCGGCAAGGGCCTGGGCCACACGGTCAAGGGCGCCTTCAAGATGCTGAACGCTTTTCTTTCCTGCCGCCGCATCCTGGCGCAGCGCAAGCCCGACGTGGTGCTGGGCATGGGTGGCTACGTCACCGTGCCGGGCGGCCTGATGGCGCGCATGCGCGGTGTGCCGCTGGCCCTGGTCAACGCCGACGCCGCGCTGCTGCTGTCGAACAAGACCCTGGCGCCGATGGCCGACCGCGTGCTGTTCGGCTTCCCGGCCGATTTCGGCAAGGCGGCCGACCGCGCCGTGGTCACCGGCAACCCGGTGCGCCAGGCGATCCTGGACTTGCCTGCGCCCGCGCAGCGCTTCGCCGGCCGCAACGGCCCGCTGCGCGTGCTGGTGGTGGGCGGCAGCCTGGGCGCCAAGGTGCTGAACGACAGCGTGCCGGCCGCACTCGGCCTGATCGACCCGGCCGTGCGTCCGATCGTGACCCACCAGTCGGGCAAGAAGAATATCGAGGCCCTGCGCGCGGCGTATGCGCAGGCGGGTGTCAACGCGAACGTGGTCGACTTCATTGACGACATGGCCGCGGCATATGCCGAAGCCGACCTGGTGATCTGCCGCGCCGGTGCGATCACGGTGTCGGAGCTGACGGCGGCCGGCGTGGCCAGCGTGCTGGTGCCGTTTGTCGCCAGCACCACCAGCCACCAGCGCGACAACGCGGTCTGGATGGATGCGCAGCAGGCGGCGGTGCACCTGCCGCAAGGCGAACTGAATCCGCAGCGGGTGGCAAACCTGCTGCAAACGACCACGCGCGAGCGTTGCCTGGCCATGGCCGAGGCGGCGCAGCGCGTGGGCAAGCGCGACGCGAACGACGCGATCGCCCGTGAACTGGAACAACTGGCAAGGTAAAAGGCGCATGCAGCATAAGATCAAAAACATTCACTTCGTCGGCATCGGCGGCAGCGGCATGAGCGGCATCGCCGAAGTGCTGGTCAACCTCGGCTACAAGGTGTCGGGCTCGGACCTGAACAGCAATGCCGCGAGCCAGCGCCTGGCCGACCTCGGCGCCAAGGTCTACCTCGGCCACAAGGCCGAGCACGTGGCGGGCGCCGACGTGGTCGTGACCTCGACCGCCGTCAACGAAGCGAATCCGGAAGTGGTGGCCGCGCGCGCGGCCAAGGTGCCGGTGGTCCCGCGCGCCATCATGCTGGGCGAACTGATGCGCCTGAAGCGCGGCATCGCCATCGCCGGCACCCACGGCAAGACCACCACCACCAGCCTGGTGGCCTCGGTGCTGGCCCAGGGCGGCCTGGACCCGACCTTCGTCATCGGCGGCCGCCTGACCGCGGCCGGCGCCAACGCCAAGCTGGGCTCGGGCGAGTACATCGTGGCCGAGGCCGACGAGTCGGACGCTTCCTTCCTGAACCTGACGCCGATGATCGAGGTGATCACCAACATCGACGCCGACCACATGGACACCTACGAGCACGACTTCGAGAAGCTCAAGGCCGCCTTCGTGCACTTCACCCACCGCCTGCCGTTCTACGGCCGCGCCATGCTGTGCATCGACGACCGCCACGTGCGCGACATCCTGCCGCAGGTGACCAAGCCGGTGACGACCTACGGCTTCTCGGAAGAGGCCGAAGTGCGCGCGCTCGACGCCTACGCCGAAGGCGTGCAGATGCACTTCACCGTGCGCCAGGCCGGCTACCCGGACACCAAGTTCGTGCTGAACCAGCCGGGCATGCACAATGTGCTGAACGCCTGCTCGGCGATCGCCATCGCGCGCGAGATCGGCATCGACGACGCCGCCACCGCGCAAGGCCTGCTGGAATTCCGCGGCGTGGGCCGCCGCTTCACCCGCTACGGCGAAGTCGCCCTGCCGGCCGGTGGCAGCTTCACCCTGGTCGACGACTTCGGCCACCACCCGGTCGAGACCGAGGTGACCCTGGCCGCCGCGCGCGCCGCCTACCCGGGCCGCCGCCTGGTACTGGCCTTCCAGCCGCACCGCTACAGCCGCACCCGCGACCTGTTCGAGGACTTCGTCAAGGTCCTGTCGACCCCGGACGTGCTGCTGCTGGCCGACGTCTACCCGGCCGGCGAAGCGCCGATCGTGGCCGCCGACGGCCGCGCGCTGTCGCGCGCGCTGCGCACGGGCGGCAAGCTGGAACCGATTTTCGTGGAGGCGATCGCCGACATGCCCGCAGCCATCCTGAACGTGGCGCGCGACGGCGACGTCGTCATCACCATGGGCGCGGGCTCGATCAGCGGCGTCCCCCACCAACTGACCAATGCAAAGGCTTGATAGATCGTGAACACCACCACCACTTTTGATCCGGCATCCCTGGGCAAGGTCGGCGTGCTGTTCGGCGGACGCTCCGCCGAGCGCGACGTGTCGATCATGTCCGGCACCGGCGTGCTGAACGCTTTGATCAGCCGCGGCGTCGATGCCCACCCGTTCGACCCGGGCACCCAGAGCCTCGCCGAGCTGGCCGCACAGAACTTCGACCGCGTGTTCATCGCGCTGCACGGCCGCTACGGCGAGGACGGCAGCCTGCAGGGCGCGCTGGAGCAGCTCGGCATTCCCTATACCGGCAGCGGCGTGATGGCCTCGAGCGTCGGCATGGACAAGATCACCACCAAGAAGATCTGGATCATGCACGGCGTGCCGACCCCGAAATACGCGAGCATCGACGGCAGCACCGACCTGGACAAGGTGGTGGCGGACATCGGCCTGCCGCTGATCGTCAAGCCGCCGCTGGAAGGCTCGACCATCGGCATCACCAAGGTGAACAAGGCCGAGGAATTCAAGGCCGCGGTGGAGCTGGCCGCCGGCTTCGACGAAGTGGTGCTGGCCGAGGAATTCGTCACCGGCCGCGAGTTCACGGTGGCGGTGCTGGGCACCGGCGCGCAGGCGCGCGCGCTGCCGATCGTCGAGATCGTGGCTCCGGAAGGCAATTACGACTACCAGAACAAGTACTTCACCGACGACACCCAGTACCACTGCCCGGCGGACCTGCCGGCGGCGCTGACCGAAGAGATCCAGCGCCACGCCGTGAACGCCTACCGCGCGCTCGGCTGCGAGGGTTGGGGCAGGGTGGATGTGCTGGTGCGCGAGAGCGACATGCGTCCCTTCCTGCTGGAAGTGAACACCTCGCCGGGCATGACCGGCCACTCGCTGGTGCCGATGGCGGCGCGCGCGGTGGGCATCAGCTACGAGGACCTGTGCGTGGAAATCCTGCGCTCGGCACGCCTCAAGATGGGCCAGGCGAAGGGATAAGCGCAGATGTGGCATGACGTCCGGTCCCTGAATGCAAGCGCCAGCGCGTTGACCGCGCTGACGGTGCTCGCCTGCCTCGCCTCGATCGTGTGGTGGCTGTCGCAGCTGCCCATGTTCTCGCTGCGCGCGGTGACGGTGGAAAGCATGTACGGGATCGACCTGCGCCACGTGAACGAACTCACGGTGCGCAACGGGGTGATCGGCAAGATTCGCGGGAACTTCTTTACCGCCGACCTGGAGCAGGTGAGGACCACCTTCGAGACCGTGCCCTGGGTGCGCCGCGCCACGGTGCGCCGCGAATGGCCGAACCAGCTGATCGTCGAGGTGGAAGAGCACGAAGCGCTCGGCACCTGGGGCGAGGACGGCCGCCTGCTGTCGGTCAAGGGCGACGTCTTCACCGCCAACCTGGGCGAAGCCGGCGACGACCATGAACTGCCGGCCTTCGAGGGCCCCCTGGGCAGCGAGAAGGAAGTACTGGCCCGCTTCACCGAACTGCGCGCGCTGTTCGCGAAGGTAGAGCTGATGCCGCAAGCGCTGTCCCTGTCCAACCGGTACGCCTGGACCGTGAAGCTGGACAACGGCATGAGCGTGGCACTGGGACGCGAGCAGGACCGCAACACGCTGAAGCACCGCGTGCGGCGCCTGGTCGGCGTGTACCCGCAGCTGGTCGCCCGGCTGCAGGAAGGGCGCATCGACACGATCGACATGCGCTACCCGAACGGACTGGCGCTGTCCTCGGCCGCACTGAGCGTGCCGAGCGACGCCACCAAGCCGGTCAAGGCGGCGAAAAAGAAAACGACTACGACAACCAAAACTAGCAAGCACATCTAAGCAGGCAAACAGCAATGACTAAAGACGCGAAAAACCTGATCGTCGGCCTCGACATCGGCACCTCCAAGGTGGTGGCGGTGGTGGCCGAAGTGATGTCCGACGGACGCCACGAGGTGATCGGCCTCGGTCAGCACGAGTCGAAAGGATTGAAGAAAGGCGTGGTCGTCAACATCGAGGCCACCGTCGAGTCGATCCAGCGCGCCCTGGAAGAGGCGGAGCTGATGGCCGACTGCAAGATCCGCAACGTCTATGCTGGCATCGCCGGCAGCCATATCCGCTCGTTCAACTCGAGCGGCATGGTGGCGATCAAGGACAAGGAAGTCACCGCGACCGACGTGGCGCGCGTGATCGAGACGGCCAAGGCGGTCAACATCCCGACCGACCAGCAGCTGCTGCACACGGTGCCGCAGGAATTCATCGTCGACAACCAGGAAGACGTGCGCGAGCCGATCGGCATGAGCGGCATCCGCCTGGAAGTGCGGGTGCACATCGTCACCGGCGCGGTGTCGGCGGTCCAGAACATCGTCAAGTGCGTGCGCCGCTGCGGCCTCGAGGTCTCGGACCTGATCCTGCAGCCGATGGCCTCGGCCGACGCCGTGCTGACCAACGACGAAAAAGAACTGGGCGTGGTCCTGATCGACATCGGCGGCGGCACCACCGACATCGCCGTGTTCTCGGACGGCGCGATCCGCCACACGGCGGTGATCCCGATCGCCGGCGACCAGATCACCAGCGACATCGCGATGGCGCTGCGCACTCCGACTGGCGAAGCAGAAGATATCAAGATCCGCTACGGCGTGGCCAAGCAGGTACTGGCCGACCCGGGCGAGACCCTGGAAGTACCGGGCCTGGGAGACCGTGGCCCGCGTGCGCTGTCGCGACAAGCGCTGGCGGCCGTCATCGAGCCGCGCGTGGAAGAACTGTTCGCGATGGTGCACCAGGTGGTGCGTGAATCCGGTTACGAAGGGGTGCTCTCGTCGGGCATCGTCCTCACCGGCGGCAGCGCGATCATGCCGGGCATGATCGAGATGGCTGAAGACATTTTCCTCAAACCGGCGCGCCTCGGCACGCCGGACTACCGCGGCCAGCTGGCCGACGTGGTGCGCAGCCCCCGCTACGCCACCGTGCTCGGCCTGCTGCTGGAAGCGAAGAAGCAGTACCTGCGTGGCCACATCGTGACGCGCCAGGATGGTTCCGTGAAGGCAGTGTGGCAGCGTATGAAGGAATGGATAGCTGGGAATTTCTGAAGCAGGGATAGAAGTAAAAAATTCGTCGTAAAAATTCGTCACTAAATACAGATTTTTAAATACAATCGCAGTTACCGGATGAGGCGCATATTTCGAGCCTCGCCTCGTACCGGGACAGCATTTTGAATATTAGGAGTTCATCATGGAGTTCGATATGGTCGATAACGCAGCACTGGGAACCGTGATCAAGGTTGTCGGCGTCGGTGGCGCCGGCGGCAACGCGGTTCAGCACATGATCAATAAGGGTGTGTCCGGTGTTGAGTTCATCGCCGCCAACACGGATGCGCAGGCGCTGGCCGCCTCGAGCGCGCACAACGTGATCCAGATCGGCCCGTCCGGCCTGGGCGCCGGCATGCGTCCGGAAGTCGGCCGCCAGCTCGCCGAGCAGTCGCGTTCGCGCATCGAAGACGCGCTGCGCGGCGCGCACATGGTCTTCATCGCCGCCGGCATGGGCGGCGGCACCGGCACCGGCGCCGCCCCGATCGTCGCCGAAGTCGCGAAGTCGATGGGCGCCCTGACCGTGGCCGTGGTCTCCAAGCCGTTCTCCTACGAAGGCCAGAAGTGCATGGACGTCGCCGAATCCGGCCTGGAAGAGCTGACCAAGCACGTGGACTCGCTGATCGTGATCCTCAACGAGAAGCTGGAAGACATCTATGAAGACGAGTCGATGCTGGACTGGATGAAGCACGCCGACGACGTGCTGAACAACGCGGTGGCCGGCATTGCCGAGATCATCAACGTGCCGGGCCACATCAACGTCGACTTCAACGACGTCAAGACCATCATGAGCGAGCAGGGCAAGGCCATGATGGGCACCGCAACCGCCTCGGGCGTGGACCGTGCGCGCATCGCCGCCGAACAAGCCGTGGCTTCGCCGCTGCTGGACGGCATCGACCTGTCGGGCGCCAAGGGCGTGCTGGTCAACGTGACCGCAAGCCGTGGCCTGAAGGGTAAGGAGATCAAGGAAGTCATGGCAGCCGTCCGTGCCTTCGCCGCTCCGGACGCGTCGATCGCGCAAGGTATCGCCTACGACGACGCGATGGGCGACGAGCTGCGCGTCACCGTGGTCGCGACCGGCCTGGGCAAGAACAAGAAGATCCAGCTGGTGCAGCCGCAGCCGATGCTCAAGACCGGCACCTACAATGCCCCGACCATGGCAGGCGCAGCCTCGGTGAGCGGCGGCATGGCCATGGGCGCAGCCGACACCGCCGTCGGCGGCCTGAAGCAGCCGGCCGTGTGGCGCCGCGAGCAGGCATCGGAGCAGGTGCAGGCGATGCAGCGTAACGGTGTCGAGACCTACGACATCCCGGCGTTCCTGCGCAAGCAGGCTGACTGATTACTAGTCGGTTGAAATCCTGAAGAGGGCCAGCGTGAGCTGGCCCTTTTTATTTGTGCGCGGGCAGACCGCCATCTCCAGCTAGTACCGCACCCCTTGAGCCGTCATCCCCGCCACTGGCGGGGATGACGGTTTTGAGGGTGGTGGGCCAGTTATACATCGACTTGGCTCGTTCGCTGCAAGGACGTCCCGGATCGGCGATAATTGCCAGATTCTCAAAACACCTCAAGGAGCACACATGACCATTCAAATCGGCGATCGCCTGCCGGAAGGCACCCTGTCGGAATTCATCGAGACCGAGACCGCAGGCTGCTCGCTCGGCCCGAACACCTTCCAGGTCGCCGACCTGGTCAAGGGCAAGAAGATCGTGATCTTCGGCCTGCCGGGCGCCTACACCCCGACCTGCTCGGCCCAGCACGTGCCGGGCTACGTCAAGCACGCCGAAGCCCTGAAGGCCAAGGGCGTGGACGAAATCTGGTGCATCTCGGTCAACGACGCCTTCGTGATGGGCGCCTGGGGCCGCGACCAGAAGGCCACCGGCATCGTGCGCATGATGGCCGACGGTAACGCCGCCTACTCCAAGGCCCTGGGCCTGGACGCCGACTTCTCCAAGCACGGCATGGGCACCCGCTCGAAGCGCTACTCGATGCTGGTCGAAGACGGCGTCGTCAAGCAGCTGAACGTGGAAGCCGCCGGCTTCGACGCCTCGAGCGCCGAAAAGATGCTCGAACAGCTGGGCTAATCGAAAGCCAACCCCTGCAAACGGCGCCGCGGCGCCGTTTTTAGTCATGATCATCAATACCGAAACCCCCGACCAGCCCGAAGTACGGGCCATGCTGGAGAAGCTCGACGCCTACCACGCGGAGCTCTACCCGGCCGAATCCAACCACCTGCTGGACGTGGACTCGCTGCTGCGCGAGGATGCACTGTTCCTGGTCGCGCGCGACGTCGGCGGCAAGGCGGTCGGCTGCGCCGCCCTGGTGAACCGCGGCGGCTACGGCGAGATCAAGCGCATGTACGTGGACGAGGCTTGCCGCGGGCGCGGCGCCGCCACCCAGCTGCTGGAGCACCTCACCATGTTTGCGCGCATGTCCGGCCTGCAGGGCCTGATGCTGGAAACCGGCATCCACCAGGCGCCGGCAATCCGCCTCTACGAGCGCGCCGGCTTCGTGCGCCGCGAGCCTTTCGGCGGCTACCAGCCGGACCCCTTGAGCCTGTTCATGGAAAAGCGCCTTTGAAGCATTCGGGTAAAAACCTGTACAGCATCTACGCGATGCTGCTCGCCGTGTTCATGTTCGCCATGATGGACACGGCCATGAAGCTGCTGTCCGCGCGCTATCCGGCGATCCAGGTGGCGGCGCTGCGTTCGCTCAGTTCCCTGCCGCTGGTGGCGGCCTATCTCGGCTGGCGCGGCGCCTACACGGGTATCCTGCGGATCCGCTGGGGCATGCATGTGCTGCGCGCGCTGCTCGGCATCCTGATGCTGGCCTTCTTCGCCTACGGCCTCAAGAAGCTGTCGCTGGCCGAGGCCTATTCGATCTTCTTCATCGCGCCCGCCCTGATCACGGCGCTGTCGGTGCTATTCCTCAAGGAGCGGGTCGACCTGGCGCGCTGGGTGGCGATCGGCGTCGGCCTGTGCGGCGTGCTGGTCGTGCTGCGCCCCGACGGCGCCGGCTTCCTGACCATCGGCGGGGTGGCGGTGCTGGGTTCCGCCCTGTGCTACGCCGTTTCCGCGATCACGGTGCGCATCCTGTCGCGTACCGACCGCAGCGAGCACATGGTGTTCTGGCTGATGCTGATGATGGCCATCGGCGCCAGCGCCATGGCCGCGCCGGACTGGGTCGGCATGCGCACGGCCGACATCCCGCTGCTGTGCGGCCTGGCGGTGACGGGCTTCATCGGCCAGCTGGCGATCACCGAGGCCTTCACCAAGGGCGAGGCCTCGAGCGTCGCGCCCTTCGAATATTCGGCCCTGGCCTGGGGCGTCGGCCTGGACTGGCTGCTGTGGAAAACGCTGCCCGACGGCTACACCTTGCTGGGCGCCGCGATCATCATCGGCAGCGGTTTGTATCTGATTCGCCACGAAAAACAGCACGTCGAATCCGAGCATCCCTGAGGAAGGGGGCCTCGCCGGCAAGGCCGGGAGAGCCGGGCTATAATCGGCGGATGCTGAAACAACGAACCATCAAAGAACTCGTCCGCACCACCGGCGTCGGCCTGCATTCGGGCCGCAAGGTGGAGCTGACCCTCCGTCCTGCCGCGGCCGATACCGGCATCGTGTTCCGCCGCGTGGATTTCGACCCCATCGTCGAGATCCCCAGCAGCGCCGAGGTCGTGGGCGACACCCGCATGGCCTCGGTCCTGATCAAGGACGACGCCCGCGTTTCCACCGTCGAGCACATCATGTCGGCCTGCGCCGGCCTGGGCATCGACAACCTGTATATCGACGTCACGGCCGAGGAAATCCCGATCATGGACGGCTCGGCCTCTTCTTTTGTGTACCTGCTGCAGCAGTCGGGCGTGGAAGAGCAGGACGCGCCGCGCAAGTTCATCCGCGTGCTGAAGGACGTCGAAGTGCGCCAGGGCACGGGCGCCGGCGAGAAATGGGCGCGCCTGTCGCCCTACGATGGCTACAGGCTGGACTTCTTCATCGAATTCAACCACCCGGCGGTGGACGGCACCATGCAGCGCGCCGTGGTGGACTTCGGCGACATCACCTATGTGCGCGACGTCGCGCGCGCGCGTACCTTCGGCTTCATGCAGGACGTGGAAAGCCTGCGCGGCATGGGCCTGGCGCGCGGCGGCTCGCTGGAAAACGCGATCGTGATGGACGAGTACCGCATCCTGAATGCGGACGGGCTGCGCTACGAGGACGAGTTCGTGCGGCACAAGATCCTGGATGCGATCGGCGACCTGTACCTGGTGGGGCACCCGCTGCTGGCCAGCTACACGGCGCACAAGTCGGGGCATGCGCTCAACAACGATTTGCTGCGGGCTTTGCTGGCGCAGCCGGATGCGTATGAGATCGTGACCTTCGACTCGCTGGGAACGGCGCCGGCTTCTTACGTACGGATGATGTCGAGGGAGTGGGCGCAGAGCTAAGGGCTGCGCATCGAAACTTGGGTTCCGGCCTTCGCCGGAACGACGGTTTCAAAGCTGAATAGCAAATGGCGCTAACACTTGGCCCGTACTTTTAGCACGTCGTTCCGGCGAAGGCCGGAACCCAAGTTTACTCAGCACACCTATTAACCCCTGCGCTTGGCCGCCAGCGCTCTCAGCGCCGCCACCAGCTCCTTGTTCTGCGCCGTCTCCGGCAAGGTCTCCGCCAGCTCTTCAAACGCCTGCACCGCCGTCGGCGGCAGCTCCAGGTTGCGCATCTGCGGCTTCTCGTCCACCGCGCGCGTCATCTGCACCTTCAGCCTGATCGACTCCACGCCCCAGCCGCGCTGCTGCAGGGTCGCCTGCAGCTTGGGCAGCATCTGCTTGAGCCTGGCCGCCAGCGCCGAGCTGGGCACGGCCAGCACCAGCACCGTCTCCTGGAAGGAAATCACGTCGCAGCCAGTGAACATGGCCGGCAGGGCCGCATGGCAGTCGGCCTGCAGGCGCGCCATCCGGTTCGCGGCTGGCAGCAGGCTCGCCATGCGATCGTTGCCGCGAAGAAAATCTGTCGCGACAAACGAGGTTTGGCGGTTCCTGGTACCGAAAATATGGAACGGACGCTGCTTGGAAGGAGGGGCGGACTGCATGCCCCGCAACATACCACAGCGGGCAAGGTTTGCAATGCCAGCCTAACAACGAGTGCTATTTGATAACATTCTTGGGTGCATGACTCTTGTTATCCTGCCCAACATCCCCAAGTGTGGCCGGATCGCATGATAAAATCAGTAGCTTTTTGCCATAGGCGGTCTTCGATGATTATCTATCTGATATCATCCCTGGCTCTTTTTTGCGGCGTATTTATTTAGAACACAGCATGTCATTCCTGACCCAGATTTTCGGCAGCCGTAACCAGCGTCTGCTCAAGCAATACCAAAAGACCGTGCGTCAGATCAACGCGCTCGAGCCGCAGATGGAAAAGCTGTCGGATGCCGAACTCCAGGCGAAGACACCTGAATTCAAGGACCGCCTCACCAAGGGCGAGACCCTGGACGACATCCTGCCGGAAGCCTTTGCCGTCTGCCGCGAAGCCGCCAAGCGCGTGCTCAAGATGCGCCACTTCGACGTGCAGCTGATCGGCGGCATGGTCCAGCACGAAGGCAAGATCTCGGAAATGGGCACCGGCGAGGGCAAGACCCTGACCGCGACCCTGGCCGTCTACCTGAACGCGCTGGCCGGCAAGGGCGTCCACGTCATCACCGTCAACGACTACCTGGCGCAGCGCGACGCCGAGCAGATGGGCCGCCTGTACGGCTGGCTGGGCCTCACCACCGGCGTGAACCTGTCCCAGCTCGACCACGACACCAAGCAGAAGGCCTACGCCTCGGACATCACCTACGGCACCAACAACGAGTTCGGCTTCGACTACCTGCGCGACAACATGGTCTACGACGCGCGCGAACGCGTGCAGCGCAGCCTGAACTACGCCCTGGTCGACGAAGTGGACTCGATCCTGATCGACGAAGCGCGTACCCCGCTGATCATCTCCGGCCAGGCCGAGAACCATACCGACCTGTACTACCGCATCAACGAAGTCCCGCCGCAGCTGACCCTGCAGATCGGCGAAGAGACTCCGGACGGCAAGGGCAAGATCGAAGTCCCGGGCGACTACACCAAGGACGAGAAGGCGCACACCGTGCTGCTGACCGAGGCGGGCCACGAGAAGGCCGAAGGCATCCTGACCAAGATGGGCCTGCTGCCGGAAGGCGCCTCGCTGTACGACGCCGCCAACATCACCCTGATCCACCACCTGTATGCGGCGCTGCGCGCCCATGTCCTGTACCACAAGGACCAGCACTACGTGGTGCAGAACAACGAAGTGGTGATCGTCGACGAATTCACCGGCCGCCTGATGACGGGCCGCCGCTGGTCGGACGGCCTGCACCAGGCCGTCGAAGCCAAGGAAGGCGTGCGCATCCAGAACGAGAACCAGACCCTGGCCTCGATCACCTTCCAGAACTACTTCCGCATGTACGCCAAGCTGGCCGGCATGACCGGTACGGCCGACACCGAAGCCTACGAATTCCAGGAGATCTACGGCCTCGAGACCGTGGTGGTGCCGCCGAACCGTCCGTCGCAGCGCAAGGACCGCCAGGACCAGGTCTACAAGACCTCGCAGGAAAAGTACAACGCGATGTTGAACGACATCCGCGACTGCTACGAGCGCGGCCAGCCGGTGCTGGTGGGCACCACCTCGATCGAGAATTCGGAACTGCTGTCCGGCATCCTGAACGGCGCCAAGCTGCCGCACAACGTGCTGAACGCGAAGCAGCACGCCCGCGAAGCGGAAATCATCGCCCAGGCCGGCCGTCCGAAGATGATCACCATCGCCACCAACATGGCGGGCCGCGGTACCGACATCGTCCTGGGCGGCAATGTCGAGAAGCAGATCCAGTTCATCGAATCCGACGACAAGCTGTCGCCGGAAGAGAAGGCCTCCCAGGCCAAGCAGCTGCGCGACGAATGGCAGTCGCTGCACGACCACGTGGTCGGCGCCGGCGGCCTGCACATCATCGGTACCGAGCGCCACGAGTCGCGCCGGGTCGACAACCAGCTGCGTGGCCGTTCGGGCCGCCAGGGCGACCCGGGTTCCTCGCGCTTCTACCTGTGCCTGGACGACCCGCTGCTGCGCATCTTCGCCGGCGACCGCGTGCGCGCGATCATGGACCGCCTGAAGATGCCGGAAGGCGAACCGATCGAAGCCGGCATCGTGACCCGTTCGATCGAATCGGCCCAGCGCAAGGTCGAGGCCCGCAACTTCGACATCCGCAAGCAGCTGCTCGAATACGACGACGTCGCCAACGACCAGCGCAAGGTGATCTACACCCAGCGTAACGAACTGCTGGAATCGGCCGACATGTCGGAAATGATCGCCTCGCTGCGTACCGGCGTGTTCACCGACGTGGTGCGCACCTACGTGCCGGCCGAGTCGGTGGAAGAGCAGTGGGACATCAAGGCGCTCGAGTCGACCCTGTCGGGCGAGTGGAGCCTGGACGTGCCGCTGTCCCAGATGCTGCAGGACGATCCGAACCTGAACGACGATGACATCCTGGAGCGCGTGCTGGCCGCGGCCGACGCCTCCTACGAGTCGAAAGTGGGCATCGTGGGCAAGGAAGCCTTCGGCGGCTTCGAGCGCAACGTCATGCTGCAGAGCGTGGACACCCACTGGCGCGAGCACCTCGCGGCGCTGGACCACCTGCGCCAGGGCATCCACCTGCGCGGCTACGCGCAGAAGAACCCGAAGCAGGAATACAAGCGCGAAGCCTTCGAGCTGTTCGGCAACATGCTGGACATGATCAAGAACGAAGTGATCCGCACCGTGATGACCGTGCGTATCCAGACCCGCGAGGAAGTCGAAGCGGCCGAAGCCGCGATGGCGGCCCAGGCGGCGCACCTGGAAAACATCAACTACCAGCACGCCGACTTCAATCCGTCGGCCGATCCGGCGGAACTGCTCAACCCGAACCCGGTGTCGGCCGGCGCGGCGCCGGTGGCCGCGGAAGACCACAGCACCTACATGGGCGTGAAGGTCGGCCGCAACGATCCTTGCCCTTGCGGCAGCGGGAAGAAGTTCAAGCAGTGCCACGGCAAGCTGGCGTAATAGCTGATCGTGTCATGTGAAAACGGCCGGAGTGATCCGGCCGTTTTTGTTTTGTGGGTCTGCCAGCACACCACCAGCGCCTCACCGCGCCCAATAATCCACCACCAGCGACTTCTCCAGGCATCCCCCCAAGGTCGACACAAAGCGCTGATGCTCCGGATGCACCAGATAAGCATCCCGATCCTCCACCGACGCGAACGACAGCGCGAAGCAATGCGAAAACCCGTCGTTCAGCCCCTCCGGACTGACGTTGGTCCCCCATTCCAGGTCAGCGACGCCGGGAATGGCCTCCTCGAGGCTTTCGAAATCCGACACGATGGCGTCGATCTGATCGGCGGATGCGCCGTCCTTGAACGAAAACAGGACGACATGGCGTAGTGGGGCGGAAAGATTGGCAGTCATGGCAGGCTCGCAAAGTGGGTGGAGGTTTGCGTGATGGTAGCGCCGCCCCGCGCTTCGGCGCGCCCAATAAAAAAA